>JAUUNJ010000563.1 GCA_030844625.1 Roseburia sp.
ATTTCTCCAAATCGATTTCTCTCATAAATCGATCAAATGTCAGCACCGGATCACAGATGTCCAGATAATCTTGAATAAATAGTGGCAAAACTGCCTGTTTTGGATTAGAATAAGTATTAGTTAGATTTTTCATCGCAAGTTAATTCTAACACAAAAAGAGGACCTTGGGGTTTTTTATGAACCCTTGGTCCTTCTTTTTTATAGGCTATGTTTTTTCACAGCCCCGATTTTTCTGTCAGGGGAGTTTTTTTACAGCCCATTGTTTGATGTTTGGGAATAAGCCCTTTTATTTGGGTTTGTTCCCTTTTTTTATTCTAATATCTATAAGGAGGTTCACTATGAAAAATTAAAAGAGGTACGCTATCAGGATGTGTACCACAAGGCACTTTGCTATTGCCTTGGCATCAGTGTTGATACGAGAAGAAATATCAATAGCATCTATGATTTTAAGACGGGATGTGTAAAAACTGAGTGCTTGCATGAAGGCTGGCAGACCAGTGGCAGTATGAAGGTGGTGCGAATGGCATTTAACCTGTATTGCAACGGTACACCGAGTGTAGATGATTACACAAAAACAGAGGAACAAACAAATATTACAGAGCTTACGCTTAATGATTTCATTGAAAAGGTTGTAATTCATGAAGCAGAGGGTGGCAGAACAAAAGACCGTACTCAGCAAGTGGATATTTATTTCAATTTCATTGGAAATTTTGTTTTTCCACTCAGTGAGGATGAAGTGGAAGCCTTGCAGTCAGAGGAAGCACGCAGAGCGGAAGAGATTGCTGAAAGAAAGAGAAAATCTTCTAAGAAATCTACGCAGAAAAGAAATCAGAAGCGTGCAGAGATCAAGGCAAAAGCATAAGCCGGAGATCAGGAAGCACAGAGCCAACTTGCAGAGCGTAAACAGTATCAGGTAAGAGCTACAGTAAAGAGTTACCGGAAAATGCGTGACGATGCATTAAGCGGAGATCCTATTGCAAAAGTAAGATATGAAAAAACACTGGCTATGAGACGTGAAGCGTATCATTTAAAGAAAAGTAAACAGACAGCCTGACAATATGCATATGATCACGATACATTAGTTGCAGAATTGATGAGAATAAGCGGGAGCGATGCAATTATTGTATTAGCCAAAGAGATATGGTATTGTATAGATAGTTTAACAAATCGTTGTTTGTGGAGGTGTTTGGATGTGTGGAATAGCAACTGATTTATAAAAAATAAATCGGAGGTTTATATGGATTATTCAATAAGAGAATTAAGACAAAACGAGTCCAAGGTGCTAAATACTTTTTTATACGAAGCAATTTTTATTCCAGAAGGGGTTCCTATACCACCAAAAGAGATTATAAATCAACCAGAATTACAGGTGTATGTTAAAGATTTTGGTAAGAATAAAGGAGACTTGTGTTTGGTTGCTGAAGCCAATAATGAAATTGTTGGTGCAGTATGGTGTCGTATTATGAATGATTATGGACATATTGATGCTGAAACACCATCATTTGCAATTTCACTTTTAAAACAGTATAGAAACTATGGTATTGGAACTAATCTAATGGAGCAGATGCTAAAAAAACTGAAAATGCAAGGATATAAGCAAGTGTCATTATCTGTTCAGAAGATGAATTATGCAGTTCATATGTATCTAAAAGTAGGATTTGAAATTGTCGATGAGAATGACGAAGAGTATATAATGATTTGCAAATTGTAGGAATCTGTAATTTGAGTTTATGGTTTACAAATCGAAATATTGCTGCTATCAATATTTGAAAAATTGTGCTGATTTAACAGAAGTTTTTAT
>JAUUNJ010000564.1 GCA_030844625.1 Roseburia sp.
TACACTTCCAATTTTGGAAGCTGCTTTACTTGCTGCGATAACTATATCTTCCTGTAAATCTGAATCTATATTGACACTACAGGTTTTAGATGATAGTTTTTTCTCGCCTCCATTTGTTAAATTCTGATAAGTGGATGAAGCATCTGCTAAACCATTTGCGGACATATATTTTGCCAAATTCATAAGTTCACTATTTTGACTTCCACCTAAATTAGCACATACTGATGAACGAATAGAAGATACCTTTCCAGAGGATAATGCATTTGATTCTGAATAATTTCCAATTTTACGGGTAACTTTTTTTGTTACCGGCTCTGGAGCTTTTATCTCTGGTTCAGTATAAGCAGGCTGATATGTCGGTTCTGGTTCAGTATAAGAGTATTCTTTTGAAAAACGTACTTTTTTCTTTTTCTTACGTTTTGTTGTTTCTGGAACAACTTCCGTTGCTGTTTCACTCTCTATCTCTGTTGTCGTTTCAGGGGAATAAAAAGTTGTCTGTTCTGCAGTTGTTTCTTCTAAAGTATCCATTTCAATTTTCGTAGTGTTTATTTCTTCTTTATTTTTTTTATCGGATTTTGACTTTATTAGAAACAGCACAACAATTAGAATAATAAGTATTGCTAAAGTTGCAAAAAAGAAAATCAATGTTTTTTTTACACTAGCATCACCCTTGATGCCACCTTTAGCAGCACGTTCCTCTTTCGGAATATGTTTCTCATATTCTCTTTTATCCTGCCATTCATAATATTTTTTCCTTAAATTTGAAAACATATTTTCCTCCCCTTACCAGATTTCTATATCAAACGTATGTGCCTCTTTCTGATATTTAACAACAATATATGGGTCTTTACTTAAATGCGTTTTCAAAACAAATGTCATTATAAATGTCTTTTCATCTGCATTTAATTCTGATTCTTCAAATCTTATTTCGTCTGCATTCTGATATCCATGACCGATAATGAATTCATTCATTTTTTCTTCAAATAAAGATTTATCATGACCTAGATAATCATCTTCTTTATTTGTCATGTTTTTAATTGGAACAGATAGTCCAAGTTCCTCAACCTCATAATCTGTTGTATTTAATTCTGTTGCCTTTTCGTCTATTGTAGTTTCCACGATTTTCTCCTTATTAGAAACCATCTCTCCTGACTCTGTTTCGATACTTTGCATTGTGATTTTTTCGGAAACCTTGTTATCTTTGTTGCGGATCGACAAAATAATGGCTATCATTAATCCAATGACAAAAAGTGTTGGCACCACAACTCCACATATGATAAACATTGTTTTCTGTTTCATTTTTCTGTCTCCTTATCAATTATTTGTATAAGTAAAATGCATATAATCCCGGTAATAGCCTTCCCAATTACCTCCCCAGTAAAATCCTGCATCTGCCCATATTTTAATGACAGGTTGAGTAATGGATAGTGGATTTCTTCCCGGAGCATAAGCACCACCTGTATATGTGGCCGGATTGCTATTCCAATTGATATCAATACAAGTACCATAACTATGATAACTTTGTTTACTGGAATCACTTGCCATTGCTCTCCAGCAAAAAGCAGCTGTCGTACCGGGATCTATCGGAAACTTTATCCTATACATACCGTCAAATGCCTGTCTGTATGCTTTTACAAGTTTCTTATGAACTGTGATATTCATTGATGATTCTTTTCCCTGCAGCGTATATATTTTTACAGATATTGTCTGCATATGTTTTCTGGCTGATGCCTCATCTGTTGGGATTCCTTCCGGAAAAAGATAACTCATTCTCTTACTTACATTAATTCCTTTTACC
>JAUUNJ010000565.1 GCA_030844625.1 Roseburia sp.
CCGTGACCGGACTTACACCGGCTAGTGTGGTCCAGCTTCGCTGGACACACGGCATAAAGAAAGAGACCTCACTGTGATACAGTTAAGGTCTCTCTATTGATGTCCTATTTTTTCACTTCTCCATTCGTGTTCTATTCTGGCTACTTAATACATTGCGGGAATGATTGTGAAACGAAAAAACAGCATAAAAATAGCACCAAATGCAGAACTATTTTCTATCCCTAAAAGCAAAGGCAGCAAATCATTTCTGATCTACTGCCTGATTCTTTTCGTATTCACTTGTCGCCTATGCCATTACAGGCTCTTTCTTCTTAATGACTGCTTCCACAGCAGCCACGCTTGTTTCTTCAACGTCTGCAATTTGATCTAATGTATAACCTTTTTTATACATATTCAAAATGAATTTTTCTGTAGCTTTTTCTTCAATGCCTGTACTCAGATTACACATAATTTTCACATCCTCTCTTAATTCATTGCTGATTGGGATATTATACTTATATGTGATTGATCTTTTTTAACGTATACTGTTATAATTTCAACAGATTCATTACCAGTTTTATCATAATTTCTTTCTCATCAGCTTTTGATTCTGCAATCATCAAAGTAATGGCTACCAACGTTCCATCACTAAGTCTCTTTTCTCCATCCAGAAACAACACATTGTTTTTATCTAAGAATTCCAAAAACAGTGATGCTGCAATTCTTTTACAACCATCAGCATAAGGATGATCCTTAATCATAAAATACAATAAATTTGCAGCTTTCTCTTCTACCGATGGATATGCATCTTGTCCAAAAACGCTTTGATATATCGCAGCAATTATACCTGCTACTTTTCCGGCTTCTTTTTCTACCCCGAAAACATCTGTATGAAAAGAATCTTTCATTCTTCCAACCATCCGAGTACATTCATCATAGGTAATGCGATATATAGGCGCACTTCCATCTGGTTTACATAATGTTTGATGGTCGTATTGGTCAAGCAAAAGCAACGCTTCCGTATATTCATTTACAGCCCTAAGCACATCTTTTTCCTCTATGTCAAGTGCATCCGCAAGCATCCTTGTCTGAATGTCAACCGTTTTTCGAAGTGCCTGAAGACGCCTCTCATTAAGAGCATAACCCTTCATAATATATTGTTTAAGAACATTATTTGCCCATTTTCTAAATGCTATACCTCTTTTTGAATTTACCCTATATCCAACTGCTAAGATCACATCTAAAGAATAAAATGCAACTGACTGCTTTACACCATCAACACGCATTTTTTGCGTGTTGTTATTTTTATCAACTTCTGAAGACTTAAATATATTATTTATATGTTTTCTGATGTTTGTTTCGTCTTTATCAAACAAAACAGCCATCTGGTTAGCCGATAACCATACTGATTCTCCGTCTTGAGATACCGGAACTTCTAATTGTATATTTTCATCCATAAATAAAACGATATCATTTTCCCTATTCTGCATCCATTAAACCTTCCTCATAATGTATCTATTATAAATTTTATCGTATTTTTCAGATCCAGTCCATCTTTTTTCCTAAACAAGAGACTCCTCTTAAAAAGTCTACAATCACATATTCTTCATTTCTCTATCCCACCATCGAAAGATATTTATATATTGTCACCCTCGAGCATTTCATCAATCTCGCGAACTCAGCCACATTGATTTCCCTATTTTTATATTTCTGGTAGTATTTCCAAAACTTGTCCGGCAATCTGTGGTGTTAGAACTGGGAAAATGACGGAAGCCATTTATCTCGAAGTGACTGAGAAGACAGAAGCTGC
>JAUUNJ010000028.1 GCA_030844625.1 Roseburia sp.
TAAGCATAAAAAAACAGACTTGCCACAATAAGAATTGCATTTTTTATTTTAATAGATGGAACAATTGTATGTAAAATATATGTAACCGGCAGAAATATACATAAAAAAACTAGCGAACTGAATATCATTTCCAGGTTACCTTTCCGTTCTTAATTTTTATTGTATATCTGTCAGAACAGGTATGTCTGTAACTATATGTTGCTTCTGTTTTCATATAACTGTCAACGCCATTACTTTCACTTTGCATATCTGCATCACAGATATGCCATTTTCCATCAACTTTAACTTCTGTCCAGCTATGTGGCGTCATACCTCCATTAAGGGAAGTGATTTTTCCCACTGCCACCCTGCTTTCATAACCTAATACTTTTGCAATATAGGCAAAAGCTGCCGCATATCTGTAGCAGTTTCCTCTTCCCTTTGTCAGCATATACGTTCCGCATTCTTTCATATCTGATGCTGTCGGAATCCCATAAAATCTCTGGTAGGAAGAGTGTTTACACAGATAATCATAACAAGCCTTAAGTTTTTTACTGTTTGACCAGTTCTTTTTTGTATGTGCTGTTACATACTTCACTGCCGCTTTCACATCTTTAGAAGTCACTCTGACCCCTGTGGAATCCACATAGTAACTTTTCTTTTTTGTCTGAACAATTGTATTGGTTATTAATTGTCCCTTTGTCTTTTTCTTTTCGCTAAAATAGTATCTTTTTCCCTTAATCTTTTTCCACCCGGTTACCATTTCACCGGAAGAATAGTAATATTTTTTACTTTTCTTTGTGTACCAGCCTGTACCCAGTTTCCCTGATTTAACATAATACTTGGCTGAATATTTTTGAAATGTTATGGAAATAATTTTTGTCTTTGTATATTTTGTTCCCACTCCATTTGCATTAAAGTAATAAATTAAGCCACCTTTTGTCTTTGGTGACACAACCGTATAGTTTCCCTTTTTATTTATAACTGCTAAATATATGTTTTTCTGGGCATTTCCCAAATATGTACATCTCAGCGTATTATTTTCCACCGTTACAATATAGCCATCTACTGCGTTTTCACTCGTTGTATTTTCCGCAGGTGCAGATGTTACGGTCTCTCCCACAATCTCTTCGGCTTCAACATTTACTGCCATTTTCGGACAATAACACACCATACATGTAAAAAAGCAAATTACCAAAAAACTTTTTAATGCTTTCATTATGTCTATCCCCTTTTCTGATTTTGTACAATACTAAATTGAAATATTCTAAGTATCCGCACATGACAGTACATTCCCTTCAATTTGTACACCTTAAAATTCTACATAATTCACTTATATTTGTCAATTATTTACTCAAAATAACCGCTTTTATCCTGTAGAGTTACAATTGATGTGACGGTACAAGGGAATCCTTAATGGATAAATCCCACAGACCGCATTCTCCTCATCCTAATTCCCATACGGAAACTGAATTCAAATGGATTGCGGATCATCACCGCAGAAATCCAAACATTTCCGTTTGCGAGCTTTATGGCAGGCTTAAGACCAATAAAGGTTACAACCGACATCCCGGTTCACTCTATCGTGTGTTTGTAAGACTTGGCTTTTCAAAAAAATCAAGTCTTACAACGGATTCTTACAAGCCAAAACCTTATGATACTCCTTCTCAAATCGGAGTAAAATGGCAGATGGATGTAAAGTATGTTCCAAGGGCCTGCTACTCCGGAAATGATGATGAAAAGTTTTACCAGTACACCGTAATAGACGAAGTTTCCAGACAGCGGTTCATTTATCCTTACCGTGAACAGAGCAGCTATTCCACCGTGGACTTTGTAAAAAGAGCTGCTAAATACTTTGGTTACAAGCCGGAAATCATACAGACGGATAACGGTACAGAATTCACACATTTCAAGAAGACTGACTGCATTCATCCCATGGATATACTCTGTAATGAACTAGGCATCACTCACCAGCTCATCCGCCCAAGAACTCCCCGGCATAATGGCAAGGTTGAACGCAGCCACCGCAATGATCAGGAAAGATTTTATAATTATCTGCGGTTTTATTCCTATCATGACCTGATTTCACAAATGAAACGCTATTTAAACCGTTCAAACAACATTCCAATGAAAGTACTGGACTGGAAATCCCCGTTGGAAAGACGTTTCGAGCCGGAAACACACTGAATCCTTATTTCGCTTGTCTGATAACTATCTGACATTCCGCAACGCCGCTTTGCTTTTTCCAGAAGTTTCCTTATCCTTCCTTATATTTATTTTTATTACAATATTTAGTTCGCTTCTGAGTGCAGAACTTCATCCTTTTTAAACATTTTTCCATAGTAAATAATATAATTTACCAACGTAAACACCATTATTACCATATCTGCAACAACCAGTATATCCACTGTCCTTATTGGCATCTGCGGAAACAAAAGCAGGGCAATTAAAATCACATAAGTGACAAAAGTACAGACTTTCCCATACCACATTGCCCCTTCTATTTTATGCCCTTTCTTAATTGAATACAACCCTGCCATTGCCATAAAGCCTTCCTTAATCACATAGAATACAACCATTGCAATCACTATCTTATATTTGAACGTGAGGCTTAAAATAATAGCCCCGATGGTAATTTTGTCTGCAATTGGATCCAGCATCTTTCCCCATTCTGTAACCATATTAAATTTTCTTGCAATTTTTCCGTCAAAAAAATCCGTTATACCCGATAACACAATAGTGGCAATCACAGGCCAGTATGCTCCACCATCCAATGAGTTATAAAACAAAACCATATATACGGCTACTAAAATAATTCTGAAATACCCCATTAAATTAGGAACAGAAAAATATTCACGCCAAAAACTTTTTTCCATTGCAAACCTCTCATCTGATTTTCTTTTACCGAAAATAAAAGTATCACACTAAAATATAAAATATCATATGTTTCTCATAAAATATATGATACTCTATTTATAGAATTTTAAAAGTCTAATTTAACGATAAATTTTGTCAAAAAAAATCCTAACCACCATTTTGTAGTGGCTAGAATTTTTTAACGATTATTTTTAATATCCATTTTGTTCAGCACCATACACTGCCTGCTTATGTGTGAATCCTTCGTATTCCAATTGTTCTATTAAGCCTTCTTTGGAAAATGCCATTGTGCTTAAATAAGATTTTGCTTTTTTTACTGCCTGTTCTCTCCAGTCAGCACCACAATTCTCTACTGCATATGTAGCTTCATCTTTTGAATAACCTTCGTATTCTAATTGTTCTATCAAACCTTCTTTGGAAAATGCCATCGTCTTTAAATAAGTCTCTGCTTTTTTTAATGCATTTTTCTGTCCCATTGTCATCAGATTTTTCGTTTGTTTTTGTTCCGTTTTTTCTTCAACTAATTTTTCTTCTGAGACTGTTATATTTTCAGTTGTTTGAACAATGTCCTTTGTTGATTGCCGGACACTATCTGTCTCCCCCTGTTCATTTCCGCCATTACCTGCTGCACTTCCTAATGATCCGATCACAAGCACTATGATTACCCAAAACCACCACTTTTTATAAATCGGCTTTTTCGTTTCTCTTTCCATTTTTTCTCTCCCTTTGTTATTTTATTGTTTCATGTACCATACTTTTTCAGGTATTACTAATATTTTTTAAAAATTACTAAATAATCCCTACAATGCTGTCTCTTTAAATATTCCATTTATAGCCACAATTCTGGCAAATTGCTGCAGTACGATTGGTGTATACCGTTTTACCAGTATTTTTTCTTTTGCCGACCAATAACCATAATCCGCAAGTACAAATAATCAGGCACCATCTTCCCAATGTCCAAAGACATCCTATTCCTTTTCCCTTTGTTTTTGCAGAAACTTGTTCTGTTGTAACCTGTACATTATTAGAATTACATTTTGGACAATTCATTATAATTACTCCTTCGATTTTTTATTTTTTAATAAGTACTATATTAAAAATCCTCTCATAAATGCTTATGAAAGGATTTTACTACTATATATTTACTTTTTGTTATGCTGTCAGCATAATTCTATTTTTATTCTGAAATTGGCAAGGTAACTGCCATGATACATACAATCACAAAAACCAGAATAATACAATACAAAATCTGATAGACTATTCTTTCTAATTTTGATTTAAATTTTTTCCTTGGAAAGCGCTGTGCAATCTGTCCGATATTCCCCAAATAAATATACGGAACAATTAATAATAGTTCATACATTACAACACTGTATATTTTTCGTACCCCTGTTACTTCTACTTCCGAACCGACCGTACCAAATACTGCTATCATCATTCCATAAATTACAATTGAAAAAAGTGCAAAAATTATATTTCCAGTTTTAAATCCGGGAATGGAACTGACTATGTTCTTTGCCGTCAGTTCCGGCAATTCGTTTACATCTTTCTGTTCCGCATTCTCCCGGTTATCATGATTTTTCAGAATTCTTCTTTTCCCCATACATGCAGCCAAAGCACTTTTTAATTGCTCCACGTTGGAATAACGGTTCTTGGAATCTATTTGTGTACATCTATTTATAACTCCAATGAATAAATCTATATTTATTTCTTCATTATTGACCAGCTTTTCCCTCAGCATCTTCTGACGAATTGCATCATCACTGCCATTCTGGCTGCCAGTAATCATTTCGCGCATAATTATACCAACAGAATAAATATCACTTCGGCAATCTGTCTGGGAAAATCCGTACTGTTCCGGCGAGGCATAACCGACAGTCCCAAACAGATTTGTATCGTGGGCAGCATTTTGTTTTTCCTCTCTTGCAATATCAAAATCAATAACTTTTAGCACGCCCTCGCTTGTCACTATAATATTCTTGGGTTGAATATCTCTATGAATAATTCCCTTTTTATGGATTTCCAAAAGAGCATCACAAATCTGTAGACTGTAATCAACAGCATCTGTCACAGGTATTCCTGTTTCACCAATCAGACTCTCCAACTGCTTTCCATTCACATATTCCTCAATGGCAACACACTTATCCCCTGTTTCATAACAGTCATTGACATTTACAAGATTTTTATTATTTATAGTTTTTAAGACGGAATAAATATCATAAGCCTGTAATCCCATTTCCTTTTTTATTACCAGCTCTCCCGTGTCTATATTCCTCTCCAAAACAGTTTTGCATTTATCCGTATCAGAAAGCACCTTTAGCACTTCGTATCTATTTAAATAGTATTCTTCCTTTATATTCATTTTATATTAATTCCTCTTTACCCCGAAAAATTTTTATATTATTATAAACCAATAGAAACATGTATTACATATTTCTACATAATCATATAATAATACAGCAAAATTTTGAATTCAACAAAATACAAAAAGGAAACAGAGATGAAATCAACAGATGAATTATCAAAAACATTAAAAAATTCAAATAATGTAACGGACTATATCAAACATAATATTGATGATATCAGCAATATTACCTTCGTAGATTATCTGAATCAGTGCATGATTGCCCATGAAATGACCCGCGCCCAGGTAATTGACGGAGCTGACATTCAGAAAAACTATGGCTATCAGATTTTTAACGGTTTAAAAAAGCCATCCAGAGACAAGGTATTATCCCTGTGTTTCTCAATGGCTTTATCTGTTGACGAATCCAACCGTCTTTTAAAATTATCTGATCACGCCATTCTCTATCCTCGAATCAAGCGTGACAGTATTCTGATCTTTGCTCTGGAAAAGAAGCAAAATCTTATAAATACCAATCTGCTGCTTGACCAAATGGGAGAACCCGCTATTGAATAAAGAAAGTCCCATTTTTTAGTGCGATTTTACTTTTGTCCATAATCCTGCTGTATATGCTTTAATATCCTGTTCCTGATTATGAAATTCTTCGTTTTTTTCATTTGATGTGTCCGGTGCACACCCCGGATTTCCTTCATATTCTACATCCCTGAAATATTCATAAACGGATTGTACCGCACTGTCATAGCCAATATATTCCGTATTCTGTATTGCCACATCTTCCTGTAAAAAGAAGTCTATATATTTATGTGCCAGTTCTGTATTTTTACAGTCCTTTGTTATAACCATGGCATCCGTCCACACATTACTTCCCTGCTCCGGAACAAAGAAACTCATATTTTCATTTTCCGCAATAATATATGCACCATCTCCCGAGTAAACAACAGCCATCGCTTTGTTCCCCGAAATCATATTGTCCATAACATCATCACCAACATAGACCGGCTTCATTGTCTGTCTCTGTTTGATCAGCCACTCATAAGCTTCTTTCAGTTCTTCCTTATTGTCGGTATTCATGGAGTATCCCAATGATTTCAAAGCCACCATAAAAGAATCTCTTTCAGAGTCATACATATAAATCTGACCACTGTACTTTTCATTAATCAGAATGTCCCAGCCCTGTTTCAAATCTTCCTCATCTATAACCGTCTTATCATAAAGAATCCCTACCGTTCCCCAATAATATGGAACTGTATATTGATTCTTCGGATCAAAACTATTTTCAAACAATGATTCCAAAATTGCATCTTTGTTTTTAATTTTCTCCCAATCTATGGTCTGCAGATAATCTTCCTTGATCAACCTTTCAATCATATAATCCGAAGGTATTAATATGTCATACTCAGAGCCGCTTTGAAGCTTAGTATACATTGTTTCATTGGAGTCGAAGGTTTCATACACTACTTTACAATTATTTTCCTTTTCAAATCTGGTAATCAAAGCAGTGTCCACATATTCACCCGAGTTAAATACTCTGAGCACCGGTTTTGATGATATTGCCGAAAATCTGACAATACAAATTACTGCCACTGACAGAACCGCTGCCACCCCTATTGTCGAAACAGACTTTCTGAACCAGCTTTTTTTTGTTCCAGCCAGTTCCACGCTTTTGCTTCTCCTTTTTTTCGCTATTGCCGGAATAATATGTACTACTACAAGAATAATCACCACCGCAAGAATAAGCAGCGTGGACAATGCATTAATAGTAGGATTGGTGCGTTTTGTCATATTATATACAATAATTGAAATATTTGACACTCCATTTCCGGTAACAAAATAAGATACCACAAAATCATCCAGAGACATTGTAAATGCAAGAAGCATCCCTGCATAAATCCCCGGTTTCAACATGGGTAGAATAACCTTTGTCAGAGCCTGAAACGGTGTGGCGCCAAGATCCATCGCCGCATCTGCCAGATTGTGGTCCATGCTTCGCACTTTCGGATAAACACTGGTAATTACATATGGCGTACAAAAAGCAATGTGGGCAAGCAGCATGGTAATATACCCTCTCTCCATTCTTGCCGATGTAAATAAAATCATCAATCCGATTGCTGTGACAATATCCGGGTTCATGATTGGCATATTATTTACATTTAGAAGCCATTCCTTTAATACCTTTTTACTTTTTGACAGACCGATTGCTGTCATTGTTCCAAGAATTGTTGAAATCAACGTTGCAATTACTGCAATGCTTATGGATACATATACCGCAGATAATATGTCCTGATCCTCAAAAAGTTTCTGATACCATCTAAGTGAAAATCCCGTAAATTTCGTCAGTGATTTTGACGAATTAAACGAAAAAAACATTGTCACCGCAATTGGCAGATAGAAAAACACAAAGCAGAGTGCAATATACAATTTAGGTCCTATGGAAACTTTCTTTTTCATCGTTCACCTCCGCCATCTTCAGAATCAATTTTTTTCATTAATCCCATCATTAATAATATTGCAATGGCGAGGAGCACTGAAATTGCACTTCCAAAGTTCCAGTCTCCTACTGAAATAAACTGGTTTTCTATTAAATTACCAATTAACACAAACTGATGTCCACCCAAAAGTACCGGAATGACAAAACTTGATATGGACAAAAGAAATACAAGGGTCACACCGTTAATTACTCCCGGAAGCGACAGCTTAAGTATTACTCTTGTAAATGTCTGAAATTTATTTGCTCCCAGATCTCCTGCTGCCTCTACCAAAGAATAATCCATTTTGGCAAGTGCGGTATGTATCGGAATTACCATAAAAGGCAGAAGGTCACATACCAGACCCATAATGACCGAAAAATTCGTATACATCATTGTTACCTGATTAATACCCAAAACCTTTAACAGGGAATTTATAATTCCGTTATCAGCAAGCAGGCTGATCCATGCGTATGTTCTAAGTAATGTATTAATCCACATTGGAATTGTTACAAAAAGAATTAGAATATTCTGTACCTCATCACTAAATCTTGAAATAAAATATGCCATTGGATATGCCAGTGCCAGACATACACCTGTTGTAATTAATCCAATCTTCAATGACTTTATAAACACGCTTAAATATACAGGATCAGATATTTTTTTAAAATTGTCCAGCGTCAAATGAATTGTTATCAGTGAACTGTCCCCGGTAGTCACCGAATAAAGTACAATAAGTGCTAATGGCAGTGCTATCAGAAGCAAAGACCATAACACATAAGGTTTCACTAAGCCTTTGTAATGATTCATATATAAACTCCATTCCGCTGTCATACAAAATATGTCAGCCACCAATTTTTTCTTTTATTAGTTTTCCATTGTATGCATTACCTGAATATCAAACGGATCAATTGTAAGTCCTACCCGTCTTCCAACTTCAATATTTTGTGTTGTATGGACTTTGTAATTTCTATATTTTGTTTCGACAAGGTATTCATAGTGAACCCCCATAAATACTTTTGAAATAATATTACCTGAGATTTTTCCCTCATTGGGAGAAACCACATGCATGTCTTCAGGTCTCAAAACAACTTCAATATCTTCATTTTCTTTAAATCCTTTGTCCACACACTCCCATTCCACATCATCAAACTTCACAAGGCAATCCTTCAACATGATTCCCGGAATAATATTTGATTCCCCAATAAAGTTTGCAACAAATCTGTTCTGGGGTTCATTATAAACATCCATAGGTGTACCAATCTGCTGAATTACTCCGTCATTCATTACTACAATGGTATCTGACATAGACAGCGCTTCTTCCTGATCATGGGTAACAAAAATAAATGTAATTCCCACTTCTTTTTGAATCTTTTTCAGTTCACTCTGCATTCCCTTACGCAGTTTGGCATCCAAAGCCCCCAATGGTTCATCTAGAAGCAATACTTTTGGTTCATTCACCAGAGCTCTTGCGATTGCCACACGCTGCTGCTGTCCTCCGGACAAACTGGTCACGTCTCTTTTTCCATAACCTTTCAATCCAACCAGTTCCAACATTGTGTTAACCTTTTCTTCTATTACTTTTTTATCTGTTTTTTTCAGATTCAGTCCAAAGGCAATATTGTCAAATACATTTAAGAATGGAAAAAGTGCATATTTCTGAAATACCGTATTAACTTCTCTCTTATACGGTGGAATCTTAGCAATATCTGTTCCATGAAACATAACCTGCCCACTACTTGGTTCCTCAAAACCACCTATAATTCTTAGTATTGTAGTTTTTCCGCACCCACTGGGTCCCAGCAATGTAAGAAATTCTTTTTCATATATATTTAAATCGATCCCTTTTAAAACCTGTTGATCCCCAAAGTTCTTTGTAATATTTTTTAATTCAATAATTGTATTTGCCACAATACTCCTCCTAAAAATATGTATTCTTGTACACAATGTCCGTTACATGACTATTTCTCTCTTAAAAATTTGGCGGGCTGCTGATCCACAATACTTTCGCCCCTTTCTCTGATTCCAAATGATGCTCATAATCTGCCGCATAATAGAACGATTCACCTTTTTTTGCCTTAAATTCCTTATTTCCAATAATGATTTTAACCGTCCCCGACATAACATATCCAAATATTTCTCCCTCATGTGGGATACATGTATATGTTTTTCCACCTGCCTCCAATGTAAGCAGAATTGGTTCCATCATATTCTTTTGTGCATTAGGCACAATCCACTGAATTATATTTTTCAGTTCCCTATCCTCTTTTTCAAAATAATCTTCCTTTGTAAAAACAACCTGCGTATCTTCGTCCTCACCAAAGAAATGTTTCAGGTCTGTACCAAGACACTGGAGAATATCTACCAGAGTAGCAATGGAGGGCGACGTATGATTCCGTTCCACCTGAGAAATGAATCCCTTGGTAAGTTCCGCTCTGTCTGCCAGTTCCTCCTGCGTCAGTCCTTTTTGAATTCTCATTTCCTTTATTTTGTTTCCTATATCCATAACTCTTTTTATCCTTTTTCAATCCTTTTTTGAGTTTTCTTATATTAAACTTAAAGTTTAGTATCTCTAATTTCTATAATATACAATTTTGCCATATATCTGTCAACAAAATTATCAGCTCCGTAACACATCTGACCCTTCTGCTGCAGCAAAACCTAAAAACCTGTTATAAAATGTGTAAAAAAATAAATCTGTCACCTTGTCTTATTCTCTGACAATTTTCCACTATTAAAGGGATATTCAGCATAGCTGAATATCCCTTTATCTTGAACCACTATTTTTATGCTCTATTTTGTGCCTCCACAAGATTCACACTATTGTACATCTCACGAAGCTTTGGCTTTTCTATCTTTCCTGTAGCATTTCTAGGTACTTGTGTAAAAATAATCTTTTTTGGTCTCTTGTATCTTGGAAGTTCCTTGCAGAATTTATTAATTTCTTCCTCTGTACATTCCATCTCAGGCTTCAATTCAATAATCGCCGCCGAAATCTCTCCCAGCCTCTGATCCGCCAAACCAATCACAGCTACATCCTTAACTTTCGGATGTTTGCTTAAGAAATTTTCGATCTGTACGGGATATATATTTTCACCTCCACTGATAATAACATCTTTCTTTCTGTCTACCAGGTAGATAAAGCCATCTTCATCCATCTCTGCCATATCTCCTGTATAGAGCCAGCCATCTTTCAGGGATTCTTCTGTCGCCTTTTCGTCATTATAATAGCAGGTCATCACACCAGGTCCTTTAACAATGAGTTCACCTACGTCTCCCTGATTCACTTGATTGCCATCTGTATCCACAATCTTTGCTTCCCAGCCATAACCCGGGATACCAATTGCTCCAACTTTATGTATATTCTCAACACCAAGATGTACACAACCAGGACCAATAGACTCGCTCAACCCATAGTTCGTGTCATACTGATGATGCGGAAAATATTCTTTCCATCTTTTAATCAGGCTCTGAGGAACCGGCTGTGCACCAATATGCATCAGTCTCCACTGATCTAATTTGTAATCCTCCAGCTTAAGTTCTCCTCGATCAAGTGCAAGAAGAATATCCTGTGCCCATGGAACAAGAAGCCATACAATGGAGCAGCCTTCATTGGAAACAGTCTCTAAAATAGTCTTTGGTGTAACTCCTTTTAAGAGAACTGCCTTTCCCCCTGTCAGAAAACTTCCGAACCAGTGCATCTTTGCACCTGTGTGATATAAAGGCGGAATGCATAAAAATACATCGTCTTTTGTCTGTCCGTGATGTTTCTGTTCCACCTTTGCTGCATGCATCAGACTTTCGTGATTGTGTAAAATAGCTTTCGGAAATCCTGTAGTTCCTGATGAAAAATAGATTGCTGCATCATCAGCATCCGTAAGTTTTATGTCCGGTGAAAGTGATGAACAGTTGGATGCCAGTTTATCGTAATCCTCTGCAAATGTAGGACAATCTCCACCAACATAGAACAAAATTCTCTTTTCATCGATTTCATCGACAATTTCTTCGATACGTCCTACAAACTCCGGCCCAAAAATCAACACATCTGTTTCTGAAAGTTCCAAACAATATTTGATTTCCTGTGCATCAAAACGGAAATTCATTGGTACTGCCAGAGCTCCCGTCTTTAATATTCCAAAATAAATCGGAAGCCATTCCAGACAGTTCATCATAAGGATTGCAACTTTGTCACCTTTCTGAATTCCTCTGCTCAAAAGCAGATTCGCCACACGATTTGCTTTTTCATTAAATACATGCCATGTAATCTCACGTCTGTAGTGATGACGTGCATCCGGCTGAATCAGCTCATAATCTCTCCATGTCACTCTTCTTTTTTCCTGTATTTCAGGATTGATTTCAACCAGACAAACATCTTGTGCATATTCTCTGGCGTTTCTTTCTAAAATTTCTGTAATCGGCATTTTCTAACATTCCTCTCTGTTGTTTGTTAATTATTCTATTCAAATAACAATCGTCTGGAATTTTCTCCCAAGACTAATTTCTTTTCTTCTTTCCTCAAATCTGTGGCATCCAAATCCTCTAACGCCTGTTTCTGATCATACCATGGACTATCTGTTCCAAACATCACTCTATCCACACCGTGATTTCTGACCATTCTCACAAACTGTTGATTTTCCAGATGAACAGGTATGTCTTTGTTAAGACATACTGCTGTATCAAAGTATACCGGCAGCCCTACAATCTTTTGTTCTACTTCATCCCATTTTCTCCAGCCGCCCATATGGGCAAGGACCAGCTTCTCTGGCTGAATGTGTTTCAGAACATTCAAAACTCTGTCCGGCGTGCAATGGACTGTTCCCGGAAGTCCCACGTCCTCTCCGGCATGAGTAATAATAACCAGCCCTTTATTTGCCGCATAATCCATAATTCTAATATATCTCTCATCATCAAAGTGAGTTTTTTGGTAATCCGGATGAATTTTAATTCCTTTTAAATCCATAGCCACTATCTCATCCAGAATTTCTTTAAAATTCTCACAATCAGGATGAATTGCACCTAAGTTAAATATATGGGTTTCATCCCGATGCTCATTTAACTGTGCTGAAATTCTGTTAATCTTTTCCGGCTGCTTTACATTGGTAGCCACCGGACAAACAATGGATAAATCTATTCCGGATCTGATAGTCCGCTCCGACAAATCGTCAAAAGTCCCTGTACACGAAGCTTTTACCTCAAATCCCTGGGAATTCAGAATATCTTTTTCCATTGATGCAATAGCCCCCGCCGCAATCTTGTCCGGAAATGTATGTGTGTGAATATCTATAATCATGTTTCGCACCTCTTATAAAAAATAACAATTTAAGCTTTATAATCTTATGCTAAATTATATCCCTTTTCAAAAGCTGCCACATTAATATCTATAGTCTTAGGAGGTACAGTATTTTTTATAACGTCAATCCACTGTTCCTTCGGAAAATCCATATTCTTTGCTGCAATTCCCAGAATAATAACATTAAACACTCTTGAATTACCCATCTTAACGGCTTCATCCATAGCATCTACAGATACCACTCTGTATTTTTGTTTTAACTGTCCGATAATTCCTTCCGGATATTCTGCTGCTCCTGTAACAACCGGCATCGGATCGATTCTTTGATCATTAACAATAATTATTCCGTCTTTTTTGAGAAAATGTGCATATCTTAAAGCCTCTAATCTCTCAAAAGCAATCAGCACATCTGCCTGTCCTTCTTCTACAATTGGCTCTGCCACATTTTCGCCATAACGCACATAAGTAACAACACTTCCTCCACGCTGTGCCATGCCATGAACCTCTGAGAGTTTTACATCATATCCGGCAGCCACAGTAATTCCACCTAAAATCCGGCTTGTGAGCAATGTTCCCTGTCCGCCTACGCCTACGATCATTATATTTTTAGTCATAGTTAAAATCCTCCTCTTCACTGTTCATTTTTCACTGTTTTAATTGTATTGCACCAAAATGACAGTTCTGCATACAAAGTCCGCAACCGTTACACAAGGTCTGATCTATGGAAACTGTACCATCTGTATTCTTTGTAATTGCCGGACAACCTGAAGCAAGACAAAGCCCGCACTTCTTACATTTCTCTGGAAGTGTATAGCATTTGCCCTTTGGAACATATGACTTAAGCAGCGCACACGGAGACTGTGCTATAATGACTGAGACCTGATCCCTTGCAACTTCTTCCCTGACAACTTCTTCTAATTTTTTAATATCAAATGCATCAACAATCTGCACATGTTTAACGCCCAGCGCATGACAAAGTTCATCCAAAAGCACAATATTGGCATCCTCTCCCGACAAAGTTTTACCTGTTGCCGGATGGTCCTGATGACCTGTCATACCTGTTGTGGAATTATCCAGAATTATAACGGTTCCAGTAGCTTTGTTGTAAACCATATTCATAAGAGAGTTTACACCTGTGTGAAGAAATGTAGAGTCTCCAATCACTGCAACCCAGTTCTTTATGTAATCTTTTCCCTTAGCCTTTTCCATACCGTGAAGAGTAGAAATGCTGGACCCCATACAAACTGTTGTATCAACCACACCTAAAGGATTTACCGCACCCAGCGTATAACATCCTATATCACCTGCCGCATGGATTTTTAACTTCTTAAGAACAGAATATGTAGCTCTATGAGGGCATCCCGGACATAAAATAGGCGGTCTTGCAGGAGCCGTTGCCGGCTGCTCTATCTCTATCACCTCGCCCAGAAGTTTTTCTTTTAACATATTGGCGCTATATTCACCCTGAACTGTAAATATGTTCTTACCGTCACATTCAATTCCCATCGCTCTGACCTGTTCTTCAATCACAGGCTCAAGTTCTTCAACTATGATCAATCTGTCCACCTTAGATGCGAACTCTTGAATCAATCCCTTTGCCAAAGGATGAACAAGACCCAATTTCAATACCGAAGCATTTGGCAGAGCTTCTTTCACATACTGATACGGAATACCACTTGTAATGACACCGATCTTTGTATCATTATACTCAACTTTATTAATATCAAGGGTATTGGCATCTTCCGCCATTCTATTAAGACGTTCCTCAACAAAAACATGACGCCTGATGGCATTCCCCGGCATCATAACATTTTTTGCAATATTTCTCTCATATGGTTTATCATCCACTTCAACTCTGTCCTCAAGGTTAACAATCCCCTGTGAATGTGCAAGTCTTGTGGTTGTTCTTAAAATAACCGGTGTGTCATATTCTTCTGAAAGTTCATAAGCTTTCTTTGTAAATACTCTTGCCTCCTCACTGTCAGATGGTTCCACCACAGGTACCATAGCAGCGCGGCCTACCATTCTTGTGTCCTGTTCATTCTGTGAACTGTAAATTCCCGGATCATCTGCAACAACTAACACCATGCCACCGTTTACACCGATGTAACCGGCTGTAAAAAGTGGATCTGATGCCACATTAAGACCAACC
>JAUUNJ010000029.1 GCA_030844625.1 Roseburia sp.
CCGGTTACCGATGTTACAGAGTCAGTACAGTTATTAAAAAAACTTGCGGGTGGTGAATATGCCATTATATATGTTACGGAATCGCTGGCAGAAAAAATTTCAGGCGAAATAGAAAAGTACAGAGAACAGGTTACTCCGGCAATTATTTTAATCCCCGGAGTGCAGGGGAATACAGGTGTCGGTGTTCAGAGCGTGAAAGACAGTGTTGAGCAGGCAATCGGCTCAGACATAGTTTTTGGAAATAAGTAAATTTTAAATAGAAAGTAATCCGAAAAAATCCGGAAAAACTGGAAAGGAAGAATGACATGGAATATAGCAAAGGCGTAATCAAAAAGGTAGCCGGACCACTGGTTGTAGCAGAAGGTATGCGGGATGCCAATATGTTCGACGTTGTCAGAGTAAGTGAAAAGCATCTTATTGGTGAAATTATTGAAATGCATGAAGACAGAGCATCTGTGCAGGTATACGAGGAAACCGCCGGTCTTGGACCGGGTGAGCCGGTTGTGTCAACAGGGGCACCTTTGTCGGTTGAACTGGGACCAGGGCTGATTGGAAGCATATATGATGGAATACAGAGACCTTTGGATGATATTATGAAAGTTTCAGGAAACCTTTTAAATAGAGGTGTCCAGGTGCCATCACTGAAAAGGGAATTAAAATGGGAATTTGTCCCTACAGCAAAAGTGGGAGATATAGTAGAGGCAGGAGATATTATCGGTACCGTAAAAGAAACTCCTGTTGTTACACAGAAGATTATGGTTCCATATGGAATCAAGGGGGAAATAACAAGCATAAATGCAGGAACATATAATGTTACAGAAGTTGTGGCAAAAATAAAAACGGATGATGGAGAAAAGGAACTGACGCTGATGCAGAAGTGGCCGGTTCGTAAAGGTCGTCCATATAAAGAAAAGAAAGCACCTAACAAACCACTTGTTACAGGCCAGAGAGTAGTTGATACCCTGTTCCCGATTGCAAGAGGTGGCGTTGCATCTGTTCCGGGACCTTTTGGGAGCGGAAAAACAGTAATTCAGCATCAGCTTGCAAAGTGGGCGGAGGCTGATATTGTTGTATACATTGGTTGTGGAGAACGTGGGAACGAAATGACAGACGTTCTGAATGAATTTCCTGAATTAAAGGATCCAAAGACAGGACAGTCTTTAATGGAGCGAACGGTTTTGATTGCCAACACATCAGACATGCCGGTTGCAGCAAGAGAGGCGTCTATTTATACAGGAATTACCATTGCAGAATATTTCAGGGACATGGGATATTCGGTGGCATTAATGGCAGATTCCACATCACGTTGGGCAGAGGCGTTGAGAGAAATGTCGGGACGACTTCAGGAAATGCCCGGTGAAGAAGGATATCCTGCATATCTTGGAAGTCGTCTGGCACAGTTTTATGAGCGTGCAGGAGACGTTATTACATTAGGAAAAGAAGGCAGAGAAGGAGCGCTGTCAGTAATTGGTGCCGTATCTCCTCCGGGCGGTGATATTTCAGAGCCGGTATCCCAGGCAACACTTCGTATTGTAAAAGTATTCTGGGGACTGGATTCCAATCTTGCATACAAGAGACATTTTCCGGCAATTAACTGGCTGACAAGCTATTCTCTTTATGTGGACAGCATTGGCGGATGGTTTAAGGAGAATGTGGATGAACGTTGGCTGGAACTGAGACAGCAGCTTATGAGACTGTTACAGGAAGAGGCAGAATTAGAGGAAATTGTAAAGATGGTTGGTATGGATGCCCTGTCCGCGCCGGACAGACTTAAGATGGAGGCCAGCCGTTCTATAAGAGAGGATTATCTTCACCAGAATTCTTTCCATGAAGTGGATACTTATACGTCTCTGAGAAAACAATTGATGATGATGGAATTGGTTTTGGGATTTTATGACAAGTCAGCAGAGGCACTTAATGAGGGGGCTGATGTTGAGGAATTAATAAAGATGCCTGTTCGTGAGGCGATAGGTCGTTTCAAATATACCCATGAGGATAATCTGGATCAGGAATTTGAAAGAATCAATCACCAGCTTGTACAGGAAATAGCAAATACACTACAAAAGGAGGAATTCTGATATGCCAAAAGAATATAGAACGATTCAGGAAGTAGCAGGTCCACTGATGCTGGTAAGAAATGTGGAAAATGTTACTTATGATGAATTAGGTGAAATAGAACTGGCAAACGGAGAAGTGCGAAGATGTAAAGTACTGGAAGTAGATGGCGGCAATGCACTTGTACAGTTGTTCGAGGATTCCACGGGTATTAATTTGTCAAACAGCAAAGTCCGTTTCCTTGGAAGAAGTATGGAACTTGGAGTATCCATGGATATGCTGGGAAGAGTATTTGACGGACTTGGTAATCCGATTGACAACGGACCAGAGATATTGCCGGAAGAAAGAAAAGATATAAATGGTGTGGCAATGAACCCTGCGGCAAGAAATTATCCTTCAGAGTTTATTCAGACAGGTATTTCGGCAATAGACGGACTGAACACATTGGTAAGAGGGCAGAAACTTCCAATTTTTTCCGCTTCAGGTCTTCCGCATGCCAATTTGGCAGCCCAGATTGCAAAGCAGGCAAAGGTTCGAGGAACCGATGATCCTTTTGCGGTAGTTTTTGCGGCAGTTGGTATTACATTTGAAGAATCTAACTTTTTTATAAACAGTTTTAAAGAGACAGGAGCCATTGACAGAACAGTATTATTTATTAATCTTGCAAATGACCCTGCTGTTGAGCGTATTGCAACTCCGCGTATGGCACTGACAGCAGCAGAATATCTTGCATTTGAGAAAGGAATGCATGTACTTGTAATTCTTACGGATATTACCAATTATGCAGATGCCCTGAGAGAAGTTTCCGCTGCAAGAAAGGAAGTTCCGGGCAGACGCGGATATCCGGGATATATGTATACAGACCTGGCTACATTATATGAACGTGCAGGACGTCAGAGAGGCAAGGATGGCAGTATCACAATGATACCGATCCTCACAATGCCGGAAGATGATAAGACACATCCTATTCCTGACCTTACAGGTTATATTACGGAAGGTCAGATTATATTGAGCCGTGAACTCTACAGAAAGGGAGTTACTCCGCCAATCGACGTACTTCCATCTCTTTCCCGTCTGAAAGATAAGGGGATTGGTGAAGGAAAAACAAGAGCCGATCACAGCAATGTAATGAATCAGTTGTTCTCGGCATATGCCCGTGGTAAGGATGCCAAGGAATTAATGACGATTTTGGGTGAGGCAGCATTGTCAGATATCGACTTAATATATGCAAAATTTGCCGATGAATTTGAAAAGGAATATGTTTCACAAGGATATGATGCAAACCGTTCTATTGAGGATACAATGAACATTGGATGGAAGCTTCTTTCTATGCTTCCAAAATCAGAACTGAAGCGTATTGATGACAAATTTTTGGAGGAATATTATATTAGTGAATAGTGAAGGGTGAAGAACAAAATGAAACTCTTAACCCTTAACCGCTCTCACTGTAACTGAAAGGAGCGCATTATGGTAAATCCAACCAGAATGGAATTGACAAAACAGAAAAAGAAACTGGTTTCAGCTACCCGGGGTCATAAACTGTTAAAGGATAAGAGAGATGAACTGGTGCGTCAGTTTATGGACTTGATCAAGGAGAACATGGAACTTAGAGTAAAGGTGGAGAAAGAACTGAAAGCTGCAAATATGGAGTTTGCCATAGCAAGAGCAGGAATGAGTGAAGAGGTTCTGAATACGGCTTTTATGGCTTCGAAAAAAACGCTGGAGGTGAAACAGGATTTTAAGAATGTAATGAGTGTGGAAATTCCACAATTTCGTGTCAACGGTGATGTCAGCGGTAATGATATTTACTCCTATGGATATGCATTTACGGCAGGAGATTTAGATGATGCGGTCTATTCTCTCAGTACAGTTTTTGAGGATATGCTGAAATTGGCTGAGGTAGAAAAATCTTGTCAGTTAATGGCATCTGAAATCGAGAAAACCCGAAGAAGAGTAAATGCATTAGAACATGTAATAATTCCTGAAGCTTTGGACAATATTAAATATATAACCATGAAACTGGACGAAAATGAGCGCAGTACCCAGATTCGTCTTATGAAGGTTAAAGATATGATGCTGGAAGAGGCAAGAGGCAAGAGAGAAGATTGAAGGACAAAGAGGTATAAGTATGAAAATATTATTTTATGATACTAAGAAATATGACAAAGAATCTTTTGATAAAATTCTGCCAAAATACAAGAATATAGAAATTGAATATACGGAAAGTGATATATCTGTCAGAACAGCAAGATATGCATCCGGCTTTGATGCCATATGTGCATTTGTAAGTTCAGATTTAAGTAAAGAGGTTATTGAAATTCTTGCGAAAGAAGGTATAAAACTAATTCTTATGAGATGTGCTGGATTTAATAACATTGATTTGAAGGCTGCGGAAAAAAATGGAATTACAATACTTAGAGTTCCGGGATATTCACCGGAAGCAGTGGCAGAGCACGCAATGGCACTGGCACTTGCAAGTAACCGCCATATCCATAAAGGATATATTAAAGTAAGAGAAAATAATTTTAGTCTGGTAGGACTTACAGGTTTAAACCTTCATCATAAAACAGCAGGAATTATCGGTACCGGTAAAATCGGTGCTGCAATGTGTAAAATATGCAATGGTTTTGGAATGAGAGTGATAGCATATGATATATATCAGAATCCTGATCTGGATTTTGTGGAATATGTAGATTTGGACACACTGTTGGAAGAAAGTGATTTGATCTCATTGCACTGTCCGCTGACGGATGATTCTTATCATATCATTAATTCAAAGACAATAAAGAAAATGAAGAATGGTGTGATTCTTGTCAATACCTCAAGAGGTGCACTCATTGACACAGAGGATCTGATAAAAGGAATCAGAACGCATAAGTTTCATAGTGTGGGGCTGGACGTTTATGAGGAGGAGACAGATAATGTTTTCGAAAACAGGGAAGACGATATAATGCAGACTTCCATAACTTCCAGGCTGTTATCATTTCCGAATGTAATTGTCACATCCCATCAGGCGTTTCTGACGGTGGAAGCCTTAGAAGCAATCAGTTATACAACCTTAGAAAATGCACAGAGTTATATTGAAGGACATATTATTGAGCCCAATATTGTAAAAGGATAATAAGATAAGAGTGAAAAATTTTTTTCACTCTTATTTTTTATAGAAAAAGATAATGTATATCATAAAATTATTTTTGCACACCTGTTGACAAGGTGTTATTTTTTTGTGTTAGGTTCGTTTTTTTTGCTGAGTGTTGAGAATAAAAAAATTATGTGATAATATCTGAGCGGTAAAAATATTATGGAAAGTTAGAGTTAAGAGAACAGTTATAAGGAGGAAGAAAATGAAGAAAATAATTTTATTTGTTGCAACATTGACAGCCTCATTGTGTGTGAGCGTGAGTACTTTTGGAGCATTGTCGGTGCCTGAAACTATAAATATTTCAAATATGAAGTTACAATGGTCAGATGAATTTGATGGAACATCTTTAAATACTAATTACTGGACACCGGAGATTGGAAATGGTGACTGGGGATGGGGGAATAATGAATTAGAGTATTACACAGGAAAAGAAGAAAATATAACAGTAAGCAATGGAACATTAAAAATTAATGCACTGTCAGAAAAAGTGGGAAATTATAATTATACATCAGGTCGTATTAAAACGGCAGATAAGGTAGAAGTTGGATATGGTTATGTTGAAGCAAGAATCAAGCTTCCGTCAGTGAATGGAATCTGGCCGGCATTTTGGATGTTGGGAGCAGGTGAACCTAAGGGATGGCCTTACTGTGGGGAAATAGACATTATGGAAGCATGGAATACATCAGACTTTGCCCAGAACTGTTTCCATTATGCAGATGCAAATGGCAAAGATAATTATAGTAATTCATACAGAGTAACTGGTCTTGGAAAGACTAACTGGCATACATATGGTGTTTATAAGACAAAGGAAAAGTTAGTGTTTTATTATGATGGAAAAATTGCATCAAGGGTTATAGATATTACAAATCCCGAAATGACGGAAGCGCATAATAACTATTATATTCTTTTAAATGTGGCGTGCGGTGGAAATCTTGCAAATAACATTGCGCCTAGTGCAGCAAGTCTTCCTGCATCAATGGAAGTGGACTATGTAAGATACTATGTAGATAAAACTCCGGAAGAATTAGCAGCAGAAAAGACAACTGCAGATAAAAAAGAACAAGAGACAAAAAAGGTAACAACAGATAGTACAGCTCCAAAAAAAGCAAAGATTAAGTCATTAAAGAATATTAAAGGAAAAAAGATAAAACTTACCATAAAGAAAATATCAGGCGTAAAAGGATTTCAGATTCGTTACTGTGATAATAAGAAATTTGACGGATATATCACAAAAAATACAGCGAAGAGAACAGTTACGATAAAGCATCTTAAGAAAAAAGAGACCTATTATGTAAAAGTTAAGGCATATAAAAAGATCAGCGGCAAAAAGACATATGGCCCATGGTCTAAAGTAAAAAAGGTAAAAATTAAAAAATAACAAAGCAGATTCCTAAAAATCCTATAAACTTTATACACCCTGAATATCAGATCAATAAAAACTGATATTTGGGGTGTATTAAATTTATATGTGCAATTTTAAAAAATATTAAAAAGGATAATGTGCAGGTCGCATAACCATATCTGGCAAAAATAAGCATATTTCTGCTCGTTGCTAAGCATTGTTAAATATGTTAAAATAAATACGGTAAAATGATCTGAAAAAATGAAATCATAAGATTTGAAAAAGGAACAAGAGATATAGGAGATTATGATGGAAGAAAATAAGAAGAAAGACGATATGCCGGTAAATGCTCCGGAGAAAAATAATTCAGAGAACATAGTGGAAGAAAATAGGGAACAGACTGTTCAGACCGCAGAAAATAAAAATACAGAAGCAGATCAGACAGAAGATAAACGTTACAGAACATTAGTAAATCTGGAAGAAAATTTATGGACATATGGCAGTCCGGTTATTTTCCGGAGCGGTGTTTTGGAAAGGGATCAGATAAGCAACAAGAACAGACTTACATTAAATTTTACCAACATTTATCCCAACAATATAAAGAATGTGGATGTGACGATTGTTGCCAGTGATGATGAGGGAAATGCAGAGGAACTGAATCATCAGTATGTGGCACTGGGACAGAAATATCTTGCATGTAAAGGAACAACTGCCAGACTTCATATAAAAAATGAAAGGGCAAGAAATTTTGAGATAAAAGTTAATAGCGTTGAATTTGAGGATGGAAGCTATTGGGTGAAGAGAGATGCAATCTATGAAAGTGCCGGTGAAATAGAAGATATCGAAGCATTTGCAGAAGCGAAAGCCAAGGATTATGAAGATAATTATATTTCCGGGTCAGAGGCAGTGGCAAAAGATGATTCTACCGAGATTGGAAATGGAATAGAAATACTCAAGAGAATAACATGGTACAAGGATACTTCTGAAATTTTAAAGGATGCAAAAAGAAAATATAAAATTGTTAAGCAGAATGAAGAGAGAAAGCAGGCAAGTGAGGACAGGCGTTTCAAGAGAAGGCAGGCAGTAAAGAAGAGATATATGATAGCCGGCGTTACAGTGGGGGTAATAATATTGATTGCCGTAATATCTGTAGTAGCTTTTTTTATTCCGAATGAAAAATATAAAGAGGCCAAGAAACTGTTAAAGAATGGCGAAACTGCTAAGGCGGCAGAAAGTTTTAAAAAATTAAACGGTTTTTTAAAGAGTGAAGGATATCTTGCCCAGTGTTACTACAATATAGGATTGAGTGCCCTGAATGAAGCTGATGAAAAGAAAGCTGCAGAGTATTTTAAGAAAAGCCATGATGCAGATGAAGATTCTGATTATGGAGTAATGGCGGGAGCATTTTTGGATTATTATGCAGGAACAGAAGCTCTTGAAAAAGAAGATTATGAAAGTGCCTTGAAACTTTTCGAATCCAGCGTTAATGCCGCATCTGATTTCAATTTGATCAACAAAGCAGGTGCTGCTATGGCACAGGTGGCTTATCATCAGAAGCAGTATGAGAAAGCATGGAATACCATTAAAAATGTTTATGCAAAAGACACAACTTATGAGTCACAGTATGGTGAATATGGATACGGTTATGCAAAATATCTTGTAGACGGCGGAAAGACAAAAGAGGGGATGGAAATATACAACACAATTTCCAAGTTTACAAAATCGGCAAATCTTAATGAAAGTGTTTATAAACAGGCAGTTAAACTGGGAGAGCAGGGAAAAATTGATGAGGCAATGAAGCTTCTTGATACAATTAAGAAAAGCTACAAGCCTGCCAACAAACTTTATGAGGCAATGTACGCATTTAATGATAAAGTTCAGTACTGGGTTGGAGTCTGGACACATAAGGGCACTGTTAATGGTGAGAAAAAAACATATAAAATCACAATCTCCAAAGTATTGTATAAAGGTGAAATGTGCCTGAGAATTGTGGATAAGAACAATGACTATCTTGGTTTTGATACAGTAATCAGCAGTAAGAACAGAGTGACCCAGATTTTAATTGGAAGCTATCAGCTTCATTTTAAATTAAAAAAATTCCATGATCAGAAATTTACCTATACCTTGCAGGAAGGTAACAAGATGGTTAGAGAATTAAAATATGACGGACAAAAGTATACGACCAAGTATAAGAAGAAAGTAAAAAAATAAAGGAGTTTGAATGAAATTTAACAAGTTAGTGGCGGTGCTGCTGGCTGCAATGTTAACAATTGTTCCAATCGGTACTGCCAATGGATCATCCGGCAAAAACATACAGGAACTGCGTGGAGCATTAGTAAATAATAATACGGTACCTGTACAGACAAATAACCGGTTACAGGCATCCGCTGCTTCAAAGTTTAACAAATATACAACAATAACGGAAGCGGCAGATAGTGCCAGAGCAAAGATGGTAAATCATGAGTCAAATATCACTGTATATATTAAATCCACAAATGGAGATCCTGTTAAGGTTTTTTATCAGTTTGAGGATGAACTAATGAAAGAGACCTCCAGAGGCGATGAAGGTGATTATCTTCACTGGGATATCAACAGAGAGTATCCTTCATACAGTTATCGGGCGGTCAGGTCAGGAAAGACAATATACTATTATTATGATTTTAAAATAGAGTATTGGTATTTCACAACATTAGAACAGAAACAGCAGGTGGATCAGAAAGTAAAAGAAATAATTGCCGGATTTAATTTTACAACAAAAACAACAGAATATGAGAAAATAAAGGCCATATATGATTATGTATGCAGTAATGTAAAATATGCAGATGATATTGAGAAGGATATCGTATATACCTCATGGTCAGCATTATTCTGCCATGAAGCAGTATGTCAGGGCTATGCTCAGTTAATGTACAGGATGTTAAAAGAAGTGGGAATTTCAAGCAGACTGATTCCGGGGTATGGAAAAAATGCAGAAATAATGCATGGATGGAATATAGTTAAAATAGGAGATTACTATTATAATCTTGACGCTACATGGGATTCTGAGTATGCGGCAGCAGGAAAGGAGTATGGATATTTCTTAAAAGGCGATAATTTCAAAGACCATACAAGGCTTGAAGATTATACAACTGCTGAATTTTATTCTGCATATCCTATGGCAGCAAATGACTATGGAGCAGGGACGCCTACGCTGTCGCCGACAAGTGAAAAGTCTCAATTTAGTGTAATTAAACCCAAGTTTAAGAGTGTGTCCAGAAAAAAAGTAAAATTAGTCAAAGTGGCTGCTGCGAAAAAGTATCGGATAAAAATTGCAACAACAAAAAAGTTTAAAAAGAATGTAAAAACAGTTACAACAAAAAAGACTACGTATAAGCTAAAGAAACTAAAAAAGAAAAACACATATTATATAAAATTCAGAGCATATACGTATATAAGTGGGAAAAAGGTTTATACCCAGTGGTCTAAAATAAAACAAATAAAAAATAAAAATAACTAGGAGGAAATGGGAATGGCATGTTTTTTAGCACCGGCAGCAGAGGCAATTGTGGTCACTGCAGCCAAGAAAGTGATTGAAAAGAAAGAAAAAAATCAGGTGAAGACAGATGTGGAGAGCACGAATAATTTAATAAACGAAGAAAGCAAAGGAATTCCTCTTAGTAAAAAAATAGGATGGTTGTCCAATATGTTATGGGGAGGAAGTTTTCTTTTATTGATTGAGCATATATGGCACGGAGAAATTGTTCCGTGGGCTCCATTCCTTACTGCAATGGGGAGTCCTGAGGATACTGCAGAGATGCTGAAAGAAATAGCAGCAGCGGGCACAGCAATGGCGTTACTGATAACAGCGGTCTGGGCAGTGATGGCAGCCGTGGTAAGGTCAAAGGAAAAAGCCGTTCAGAAAGAACATAAAACAGAAGAAAAATTTTCATAAGAGGAGGGCATTAATATGTGTTTGATTATTACAGTTTTTGCTGCAATAATAACTACTGCAGTCTGGTATATCAGTGATAATGCAAGAATATATAATACAGGAATGCTTACACTTATGTATTGGGGCGCATCTCTTATGTGGACGGTTGATGGTATCTTTCGGGCTGCAGAAGGTGAAACTTTTTTTGAAGTGAGCACAGATGATGCATTATTAGGTGTTGTAATTATTATGTGCGGACTGCTTGTATGGATTATGGCGTTACTTATTAAGGATCCAAAGCATTTAATAAAAATGGTAAAACAGTAAGTGAGAATAAAAGGCGAGGCAGATGGAAGCCTCGCCTTTTATACAATAGGGAGACATGGATGGACAAGAAAGAATTAAAGGCATTATTAAATCAGGTTGCAGAGGGAGTGATCAGTCCTGATGATGCAGTAATGAAAATAAAAATGGAGCCATATAAAAATATTGGGTTTGCAAAGGTGGATACACAGAGAGGAATACGCCAAGGAATTCCGGAAGTTATCTACGGAGCAGGAAAGACCAGAGAACAGATTTTTGAGATTGTGAGTGTGATGAGAGAAAGCAATGAAAAAGCAATTCTCATAACAAGGTTAAAAGAAGAGGATGCCCTGTATCTGAAAGATAAAGTATGTATACAGTATGATAAACAGGCGGGTATTGGCATTGTGGGAAAAATTCCAAAGCCGGATGGAATTGGCACCATTGTAGTGGCTACGGCAGGAACAAGTGATATTCCGGTGGCGGAAGAAGCGGCAATTACGGCAGAGGTATTTGGAAATAAAGTTACCAGACTATATGATGTGGGAGTGGCAGGTATTCACAGGCTTTTGGACAATTTGGATGAATTAATGAGTGCCAGAGTAGTTATAGCCATTGCAGGAATGGAAGGTGCCCTTGCCAGTGTTGTTGGCGGTCTGGTAGACTGTCCTGTAATAGCAGTCCCCACAAGTGTAGGATATGGTGCTAATTTCCAGGGACTTTCGGCACTGCTTGCCATGCTGAATTCCTGTGCCAGTGGAGTAAGCGTGGTTAACATAGATAATGGATTTGGAGCAGGATATCTTGCGTCAATGATAAATCATATGGAAGGAAAATAAGTTGATGAAAACATTATATATAGAATGTAATATGGGTGTTGCTGGAGATATGCTTATGGGAGCCTTGCTGGAAGTGATAGAAGATAAAGAAGAATTTATAAAAAAGATGAACAGTTTAGGAATTCCCAAGATAAAAATTAAAAGTCAGACATGTGTCAAGTGTGGAATTACGGGAACCCATGTAAGTGTGACAATTAACGGTGAAGAAGAAAAAAGTGGGGAACACTATGCTCATCATAAACAGGAACATATTTATCCCCATACACATGAGAAACATCATCATGCTTCTATGGAAAACATTCGAACTATAGTTGACAGACTGAATGTTTCCGAAAAGATTAAGGCAGATATAATGAGAATTTATGAGATTATTGCAGAGGCAGAAAGTCAGGTTCATGGAAAACCTGTCACGGAAGTTCATTTCCATGAGGTGGGCATGATGGATGCCATTGCAGATATAACAGGATGCTGCATACTGATGGAACAGATTCAGCCGGAAAAAATTGTTGTATCACCTATAAAGACGGGATTTGGACATATACACTGTGCCCATGGAATCATGCCTGTGCCCGCACCGGCAACAGCCTATATATTAAAAGGAATTCCAAACAGTACAGGAAACATAGAAGGAGAGTTGTGCACTCCCACAGGAGCTGCTATTGTAAAATATTTTGCAGACCAATATGGCTATCAGCCGGAAATGATAACAGATAAAATCGGTTATGGAATGGGGAAGAAAGATTTTTCGTCGGCAAACTGTGTTCGTGTAGTGACAGGACATATATTAGAGCAGAAGAAAAATGCGGGGGACAGTTTTTCAGAAGCGAAAGACAAAGTGGTGGAACTTTGCTGTAATTTGGATGACATGACACCGGAAGAAATTGGATATGCAATGGAAGTATTGTTCAAAAAGGGAGCAGTTGATGTATATACTACATCCATAGGAATGAAAAAATCACGTCCGGGAATTATGCTAAATGTAATGTGCAGGTTTGAGGAAAAAGAAGAATTTGTTAAACTAATATTTCAACATACAACAACAATCGGTATTCGGGAATATGAATGCAATCGCTATGTATTAGAACGAACGACGGAGAATATTAGCACAAAGTATGGTGAGATACGGGTAAAAAAATCGGAAGGCTATGGAGTGGTAAGGAGAAAAATGGAATATGAGGACCTTAGAAAAATTGCTGAGGACAATAATGTATCTATGATGGATGTAAAGAAGATAATAAAATAATATTATGAACGTTTGAAAATTGCTTTTAACCGGGAAACTTATGAAGTGATTCTAAAAAATAAACACCTTTCTAAAAAATGGAAACTATAAATAATAAATCTATTTAGATAAAATAAAAGGTAGATTATGAGTAAAAGACTAAAAAATATACTTGAGGGAAATTATTCATAAAAATCTAATATATTTTAATAGAAAGGAGTTTAAAATGAACAGACATTTTAAAAAAGTTATGGCGGTTATTTGTACAATTGCTATGGTCATAAGTACAATTACAGTGTACAACAACACAGCTGTAAAGGCAGACGCCAGCGTTTCCTATAATGGTCGTTCATACAGTTTTTCCATAGCTGATAAAACGATTACAGGAGCGTTTCTTCAGGGGATTTTTGGTACTGGGGATGACACACGACTTCATTTTGCATGGGACGGAGGACTTGTTGAAGCCTCATCAATTGCGGCGACAGTGGATGATGAGTCGGTCAGTGTATATGGTACCTCTGCCGGGGGAGCACATCTTCGTTTTGTTGATTGGGCAGATTCTTTGGAAATAGGTAGTCATACTGTGAAATTAACAGCGACAAAAACAGGAACCGAAGAAGAATTATATGGAACTTTAAATTTGGTTATTACAGAGGAAGAAGAAACAGAGCCTATTGCCGGTCCGACAGATATTAACTGGGATTCCATAGAATGGGTAGGTAATGGCAGTCCGGATGCCACATGTACGAATTATTGTAAGTTATATGCGGTAGATGGTATGAATTTTGTGAATTTTCAGCCTTACAATACGGCGAATGAAGGAATTGTCAATCATAGTCCGACAAATACATCGGGACTTGGTATCTATATGTACGGCGCAGGTATTGTAACAAATGTTACAGTGAATGGTGCTGCTACCAATGAGTATGCTGCAGAGACAGCCGGAGCCCAGACATGGTTATTCCCGACAGCGTTTACTGCTGTATATAATACTATTGTTATTACAACCAATGCGAACAGGACTTATACATTATATGCATATGTTCCAACTTATAAGGAAAGTGAAATAACAACACCGAACCCGACAGACCCGGATGAAACAGAATCAGCAACAGAAGATGAAGAATCTACTTCAGTTCCATCTACAGATGAATGGACAACTGCAAGTGATACATGGACAACAGATTATGTATGGAATATATGGACAAATCCGGCTACAGGAGCCAAGTATAAAAATGCAGATACTCTTGATGATTATTATGTAAGTATTGTTACAGGATTGGGACAGTGGTCTGTTCAGGCAAATACAATGATAACCGGATTGACATCGGGCAAGGTATATGATTATAAGATTACTGTTGAATCAGATGTGGCAGGTGCCAAAGTGGGAACGAAAGAAGACCTTACAAACTCAGCTTTGGAATATAAGACTCTGGAAGTAGGTTCAAATGAATTAACAGGTTCGTTTACAGCAGGTTCAGAAAACGCAAAATTATTCCTTGAATTGGGAGATGCGGCAAACAAAAATGTAACATTACATGTGACAGGAGTAGAAGTAAATGAACATGTTGGAGAACTTCCGGTAGAGTGGAGAGGATGGACTTCATCAGCAGGAGATATCTATTTAAGCGATGATCGTTCAGGATATACATTAGAGAGCAGCATTGGTGCTGATTGGTGGTCCATTCAGACATGGCTTACAAATGTAGTGTTTGAAAGCGGTGTTGATTATACATGTGCATTTACAATTACAGCTCCTGCACCAAAACAGTTTAAGGTTGATGAGCAGGCGGCTGGTGATCCGGCACTCTTTGTAGAAAGTGCAGCCGGAACATGGAAGGACAATGGAGACGGAACCTATTCATATAAATATGTAGGTACATATACAGGAACCGGGGCAACTAAGAATGTGAGAGTTTCATATGGTTATTTTGGTGCCGATGATGAAGGGTTCAGTGCAAATGATACAATCAAAGTTACAATATCAGATTTCCAAATTGTTCCAACAGACCAATATGTTCCGGAACAGCCTGGTACAACATATAAAGTAACAGTTGATGGTGTGGAAGCAGCAACTGTTGAAGAAGGAAAGACATATACCCTTGGAAATGCTAAATATGGTTACTATTCTGATGGAAAGATGTACA
>JAUUNJ010000566.1 GCA_030844625.1 Roseburia sp.
TGAAACCATGGATAGCCTCCAAAAATTTCGTCAGCGCATTCTCCGGTCAGTGTAACTTTGCACTGTTTCGCCACCAGACTACAGAAGTATAGCATGGAAGACTCAACATCAGCCATGCACGGCATATCCCTGGAAATTACTGTTTTAAACAGACAGTCAATCTGATCCTGGTTGTCACATTCAAGATATGTGTGATTACTGCCAATATATTCTGTCATAATATCCACAAAGGGTCTGTCCTGCGAACTTTGAAATGAACTTGCCTTGAAATTCTTATCATTTCCCACAAAGTCAAAGGAATAGGTATTTAATGGTTTTTCCCCCAGTTCTTTCTGTACAATGGCAGTTACAAGACTGGAGTCAAGCCCGCCGGATAAAAAAGTACAAATCGGAATATCTGACACCATTTGTTTTTTAACGCTGTCAGTAATCAGGTAATTGCAGTGGTACACGGTAGAAGCATAGTCGTCGGTGTGTCTGTGGCTTGTAAGTTTCCAGTAGCAGTTGTCATTGATGCACAGATTTTTGGAAGCATCTGCTGTGACGGTAATGAAATGACCCGGTAAAACTTCCATGAGCCCTTTAAATACGCCACATCCGGGCGTATGGGCAGGTCCAAGTCCGATAATTTCACACCAACTGTTTCTGTCAATTTCCGGTTTGATTCCGTAAGCAAAAATCCCTTTTGGTTCAGAAGAGAATACAATTTGATGTTGATCAGCATAGTAGAACAGAGGTTTTACACCTACATGATCTCTGACAATAATCATTGCATTATTTTCATATATGGCAAATGCAAAGATACCGTTTAATTCTTTGAAAACAGAGGTACCAAATATAAGATAACAGTAAAGGATTATTTCAGTATCGCTGGTCGTTTTCAAATCCGGTTTGTAAGGAGCAAGACGCTGCTTGAGCTCTGTAGTATTATATATTTCTCCATTGTATATTATGGTAGCTTTTCGATTGTTATACCTGCAGGTCATTGGTTGATGACCACCGCTAATATCACGAATGGAAAGCCGGGCATGAGCAAAACCTGCAAAACCCTCCATAAAAATATCATCCTCATCGGGACCGCGATGTTTTATTGATTTTTTCATCTTTGTTAATTTATTTTGTAAAGAGGCGTAAACCTGATGATTAGAAATGTCATATTTTGTTTGAAAAAAACCAGCAATACCGCACATAGAAATCTCCTAACTTATAGAATAGTTACATGAGGGCTTTTGATGACAGGCTGTATCTGCCTTCCACCGAGAGCCTTTTCGATTGTTTCTTCAATTAAATCCACATGTGCAATCATGGAATTCGGTTTTGAAATATAGTTATCCTGCCCAAATGGTACAAAATAAATATTCTTCGTATTAAGAAGTATACCTATATTTTTTAAGTTCATTCCAAGTGCATCGTTAGTACTTAAGAAAATTACCAAAGGTCTGTTATTTCGAAGATGTGCTTTAGCTGCCATTAAGACGGGCGTGTCTGAAATGCCATTGGCAAGTTTGGATAGGGTATTTCCGGTGCAGGGAGCGATAATCAGTAAATCTAACATAGATTTTGGACCGATAGGTTCTGCGTCCGGAATTGTTGTAATAGGCGGCTTCCCGCTGATCTCTTCAGCAAGCTTTAAAAAATCCTTACATTTCCCAAATCTGCTGTCAGTAGAGGAAGCATTGTCTGAGAAAATTGTAAATAAGTTTGCCTTTGTGTCAGCAAGCCTTCTGAGTTCTTCAAAAACTTTTTTGTAAGTGCAATAGG
>JAUUNJ010000030.1 GCA_030844625.1 Roseburia sp.
TGTAAAACTTATGATGAGTTTATTGATAAAATGGCAAACACTTCCGAAAGTAAATTGAAATACATTGGCATAGCAATCTGCGGCAACAAGAAACAGGTCAATAAGTTGACAGGTAATTTACCTTTGTTACGTTAAAGAAGGAGCAGACAGAGAGACTTATTCCTCTGTCTGCTCTTTTGCCTTACACAGCCCGTTTACGGTTGTTTCGATGACGGACAACTCCTTATCGCTTAATCGGTCAAGGGCAGTGTCCAAACGCTTGCGGACGGAGCTTTTCTCCGCCTTTTTGTCCGTATTTATACATTTATTTTCAAACCGAACATATAGAATGGGTTATCAGTATCATTGCAAGTCTGGGAGATAAAACAAGACAAGTGGCTGCCATTGTAACCAAAGCCGTATCGGAAGATGTAATTATTGCGGGAATTTGTGACGCAAGTGTTTATCTTGGAGCGATGGGTTTATTGAATAAAATAGAACACACAAGTAATACGTTATAAGATATTCAAAATTATACTGGCGAAAAATACTCTGGAGCTAAATATTATAAAAATCAACAAGTGGTGCGAAGTGAAAACATTATTACTGCTAATGGAACAGCAAGTCTCGAATTTGCGAAAGAGGTGTTGTTAGGACTTAGTGTTATGTCACCTCAAGAAGTTGAACAATGGTACAGGTTTTATAAGCTTGGGTATTATGAAGCAATAGGAGGATAGGTATTGATTTCATGGGAGAACAAAATATTGAATGGATACTCTGTCCCATTTGCGGGAACAAAATTCGTAATAAAATTAGAGAAGATACCGAACTAAAGAACTTCCCTCTTTCTTTTTACATAGGAAGGACAAGCTCACCTAATAAAAAACGATGTTTCGTTAAGCTGATTACCTATGCTTCCGGGAAGGCGGCGGATGTGATTATTTGGGTTGTGAAGCACGCTGGTGAGGAACATAAGGAGGCAATCGAATGGCTGAATAACCATACCAATGAAAAAATAGTTTTTTTCCTTTGCGAGATAAAATTGTACTGCATTGGAATTTCTGAGCCGGCTGTGAAGTTTGAAGTGATTGAGAAACCGAATGATTGGACAAAGGAATTTTATTATGAATACCATATATCTAAGTTGTTTCAATTCCGCAATATACAACGTTATATATCAGAGAATGAGGAGAAAAAATATATGTTAATGAGAGAATTTAGAAATAGGCTCTCTTTTTAAGTCAAAACAGGTCGATATTTGACGATGGAAAATAATTGCCAATAGTCTTGCGTAATTGTAAAATAATGATAACAGATTTCGAATAAAACTCTATTGGCAGCGCAACCAATACGGGGGTTTTATAGATGTAATGCATGCATATACATTAGTAACTATTAGGGAGTATTTTAGAAAGAAAGGAAATGAACTATGAAGAATGCAATTAAAAAGGCTTGTGCAATTGTGATGACATTGGTTTTATTATTTACAGTTACATCATCTGTGCCTGTTTCGGCAGCGTGTAATCATCAAAACAGGACAATAGGGAAGTATGAATATGAAAAGTATATTACAACAACCACACATACAGTAAATAATAAAGTCTGTACTATCTATGTATATCATCATTATACGGTTACTGAATGGTGCCAATCATGTGGTGCTGAATTAGTGCGGACGTCTTATCCGGTGTATAAACATACAGTGGATCATTGATAGCATTAATTTTGTCATAGAGCCTCCAGGAGTAATTCTGGGGGCTCTAATTTTATCTTACATCAGTTTTTGGGGGTTACACAAACTTGGGTATATCACCAGTTTTGTATGAAAATACCCCACTTGCTACCTGCAGGTGGGGTCATTACTATTTTGGGAATGATTTTACGTTTCTTTGGTGTAATATCAGTTACTTTTTTGAAAGATTTTGATTAGTTACAGTGTTTCCACCAAAACTATCTTTTAATGTTATCTTTGAAAGACCATTTCTTTTGACTGTGTCATTTATAAAACTACGGTAGATATTTATGCCTCTTCGTATATCTTTCCATTTATCATCCACTGTCCTCCCTGGCCACTTAGTTCCAATTACTTCATTGGGTTGAATTAATTTAATAAGATTTCTTTCGTTTGTAAACATGGAGCCAAAGCTATAGTTAGCATAAGCAGGATCTAAATCATTTTTCATCTCCAAAAGAAGACCATAGTCGAGTGATGGTACTCGACCCGCACGAACATCTATAAGATCATATATGAAACAATCTTCTTTTTTAACTTTATTGAAAAAGTCGTGCTGTCTACCCTTTCCATGATGGGAAATTTTATATATTACGTTCTTGAATCCATCTTTCTTTAGATAGTTGGTATATTCAGTTGTTGAGCAAATCTGCGCCATTGCATTGCCTTGTATATCACCTGGGAGAATTATTTTGAAATTCTTATTTTTTGTATTATTTTTTTTAGTTGTATTATCTTTTATAACAGTAACCAAACTGTTGTTATTCTCTGCTGTTGTTGTGGTGCCGAAGTCCTTCAATGCAGGCAGTATAATAATCTGACAGCCTGTTCCAGTTACTGTAATCGTTTTTATGCTATTCTCATAAATTACTTTACCATTTTTCCATTTTTCAAAAAATTTTCTTGCTGCATTGCTACTTGTATCTGTTTTGGCTTTGCCCTTAACTCCAAAATAATGTACATTTTTTATTTTGACTTTAGAACTATTAAGTTCGCCTAATCGCTTACCCAGCGCCTCAGAAGTTGAAAAATCTAAGCCATTTACATAAAGATGATCAATAGTGATTGCAACACCTGATTTTGCCTTTTTGACTAAATTTGCTAACCCTTGAACATGATCTGCATGTTTATGGGAAATAATTAAATAGTCAATTGTAATGCTTTTTGATTTTCCTATTAAATTATCTACAGAAGCATTATCGCCCAAATCTAAAACGGCAATATGCGTTTTTCCATTATTGGAAAATTTAATATATGTTGAGTCCGCATTATAACCTGCTAAAGTTTTAAGTGTTACAGTTGTCTTTTTTCCATCACTTGTAGTTGTTGTTAAAGTTTTCTCAGCAGCATTTACTGTAAATGTTGCGAAAAATAGGCAGCACATTGTAAACACAAGAGTGAGTGTCAATTTGTTGATTTTGTTTTTCATATTATCCTCCTTTGCATAAAAATATTTATTATGAAAACGTTTTTATTATACTAACAAATTTTACCTATGTCAATGAGACCTCCAATTATCTTCCTTTGTCGCCATATTTCGACAGAATATCCCGAAACATAACGTTTAATTCATATTGTTTTATATAATGATATTTACTAATTTATTACAGGGGGGATTAAATCATGAAACAATATGAGAAAGAAACGCAGAAAGTATTGCGTCAATTAGGAGCAAATGGATCATATATGGGATTTAACTATACCGTATATGGAGTAGCAAAAACAATTGAAAATCCGGAACTGATTGTTTATATCTGCAAAGGATTATATATTGAGATTGCAAAACATTTTTGCGTAAACATTGGAAGCGTAGAAAGAAACATAAGAACTGTTGTAAAAACAATCTGGAAACATGGCGATAGGGAATTGATGAATGAAGTTTTTGGTAAAGAATTAAAAGATAAACCAAAGAATACTACGTTTATGGATGCTCTTTCACAGTATATTGTAGATATTTGTGAGGAAGAAGAATAATTAATATAGTGAAAGTAAAGTCTCTGGAAATTTTTCAGGGGCTTTATTTTTGTAAATATCATTTATACTATTTATCAGGCGATTTAAGTGTTTGTATGTAGTATAATATAAACACAAAAGATTTAGAACTAAGTTTCACCTTACAGATGTCAATAGAAGGATTCGTGCGTTTTGAGGTAATATGAACAACTTTTATATAAAGAAAACATGAGTGGAAGACAGGAAAAAAGAGCAAAGCATATTTGTTCATTAAACATTGATTCCAGATTAAGAATCGGTGATGTCACCTTAGTTGATGACATTAAAAGGGTAGCTATTAGTGACACAGAGAAAAATTTTTATTCATTTGCCACAAAGTACTGTAGTCATCATAATCCTATAGATTACCCGATTTATGATAGTTATGTAGATGAAGTGCTTCGATATTTCAGAAATAGAGATGGATTTGCCCGATTTAAGAATGATGAACTGAAAAATTACAACTGCTTTAAAAGCTTACTGATAGATTTCAAAACATTTTACGGTCTTGACAGATATAACTTAAAACAGATAGATCAATATATATGGCAACTTGGAAAAGATTATTTTCCTAAGGACTATAAAAAAAGAAAGACGATGAGCAATAAGAAAATTAATTTTTTATAATGCATATATATTATATACAATTTGATGTTTTTATGCGCGTATTCATTGACACAGGGTATACCGAATGATAATATAATGGTATATATGGGGGGACGGGTAAAAAGTGAAAAAGATGCGTTTTTATAGATTTCCCCTTGTGAACAACAAGGGGATTTTTTATAAATAAATTTTTTGAAAAATAAAGATAAAATTATTATTATAGTTTCAAATATCTTGTATTCATATGAGATTTGGCGTTTCGCAAATAGAACAAAAAAGAACAGGGGGGAATAATTAATGAAGAAACGTTTTAGAAAATTATTATCAGCAATATCTGTGCTGGTATTGACAGTAGCAATGCTGCCGGTATATGGCACGGATGTAAAAGCCGCCACAGTATCTGGACATGTATTGAAAAATCCTGTCAAAGAATCATCTAATACAGAATGGGACTGTGTCTGGTTTGGCAGTTATCCGCAGGCGGAAGTGATACCATCAAGTACCTATACTGCATTAAGCAGCAGATTGCTTTTGGAAGGGGACATTATTGTATCAGATGAAATATATAATAAATTAATCAGAGCAAAGGACTTTGACTGGAATGAAAATGGAGACATCAGATTAGATGGGGAATATTATAGACGAATCAAAAAATCTGATGCAACGCTTGTTACTGCTATGGCAGGTCAGGTCACGGCTCCGTTGGGGGATTCTTTGGAAACCTATCAGTGGGACAGTGATTCAGAATACCATTATTTTAAATATGAACCAATTAAATGGCGCGTGCTGGATGTGACTGAAAATGATGTATTGTTGCTGGCAGACAAAGGGCTGGATGACCCGTCAGAAAGTTGTGATATTGATTACTGGGAGAACTCAGGTATCAGAAGCTGGCTGAATGGTGACAGTAGTAAAAACTTTATAAAGGCAGCCTTCAGTACCCCGGAGCGGTCTATAATTAAAACCACAGAAAGAACAGAAGGTACAACCACCGTGTCTGATAATGTATTTTTATTATCAGAATCTGATGTTAGTGTGGCATCCTATGGGTTTAATAATGATAATACAAGTTATGATAGTGCAAGATTGAGCAGAAGCAGTACTTTTGCCAAAGCCATGGGTACAGTTACAGATACAGATACAATCAGTGCATTATATGGATACAGTCCTTGGCTGCTAAGTACGATTCAATATGTTCCTGGAATCAGGCAGCCTCCATATTTGAGGCAATACTGTGTTACAAAGGGAACCGTTATCGCTCCTATAAACAGTTGGCTCAAAATGTGTGTTGGACGCTGTGCGGTTCGTCCGGCTTTACATATTGATCTCTCATCTTCATCCAAAGTATGTACCTATGCAGGTACGGTGAACAGTAATGGTAAATAAAAGACAGACAGATCATAAAACAAAAGGATTCATTACCTAATAAATAATTTTGCAAAACGACAAATGGTTATATTTATTCTGTCAGAAAATGCAGGAGATAGAATAGTATTTATACGAGATAGAAGAAAAATATTTTTCTGCCCAGAATATTCTGGGCAGTTTTTTTGTTTCATAATTTGGACAAAAAATAACATAATAAATTCTAAAAGAGATAATATTAGAAGAAATAGATTAAAAAAGTCGGGAATTTGTTTGGATGTACAGGTTTTTAAAGAATAAATAGACCGATTAGACACCAGAATGAGAGGTAATATGAAAAATCATTTAAATAATCAAACAAGCCCATATCTGCTGCAGCATGCAGATAATCCTGTGGATTGGTATCCGTGGTGCAACGAGGCATTTGAGCGTGCAAAGGCAGAGGATAAGCCTGTGTTTTTAAGTATTGGATATAGTACCTGCCATTGGTGCCATGTGATGGCACATGAGAGTTTTGAAGATACGGATGTGGCAGAGATTTTGAATCAATATTTTATAGCAATAAAAGTAGACAAAGAGGAGCGTCCGGATATTGACAGTATATATATGTCTGTATGTCAGGCGTTCACGGGAAGTGGAGGATGGCCTGCAAATATTTTTCTGACGCCGGAGCAAATGCCGTTTTATGCAGGAACCTATTTTCCGAAAACTACCAGATATGGGCAGATTGGCTTAAAAGAACTGCTTTTGGCTGTTCATGAAAAATGGAAATTGGACAGAGAGAAGTTGTTGAACTCCGCAGATGAAATAATTGCATATCTAAGGAAAGAAAAAAGCAAGGTTGAGGGTAATGTGGATCAGCAGCTTGTAAAGTCTGCTGTTGAGCTCTACAGGTACACATTTGATAACGAATTCGGTGGATTTGGGGAATCACCCAAATTTCCCGTGCCTCACAACCTGTTATTTTTAATGCAGTATTATGAAAAGTATAGGGAGAAAGATACAATAAAAATGGTGGAAAAAACGTTGATTCAAATGTATCGCGGAGGAATGTTTGATCATATAGGAGGCGGTTTTAGCAGATATTCTACAGACCGCTATTTTCTGGTGCCCCATTTTGAAAAAATGCTGTATGATAATGCGTTGCTGATACTTGCGTACTGTAGGGCATATCAGATTACAAAAAAACATATTTATTGTGATGTGGCAGAAAAGACTGCTGTATATATTTTGCAGGAAATGACATCCCCGGAGGGGGGATTTTATTGTGCGCAGGATGCAGACAGTGAGGGAGTAGAGGGAAAATACTATTTGCTCAAACCGTCGGAAATTATCGGGGTTCTTGGAGAAGCGGAGGGGAAAGAATTTAATCAGTATTTTGATATTACCGAAAATGGAAATTTTGAGGGAAAAAATATTCCCAATCTTTTAAAGATGGAAAGTATAGGCAAAAGGTTTGATGCCGATCTTCCGGCAGTTTATGAATATCGCAAAAAAAGATATTCCCTGCATTTGGATGATAAAATACTGACATCATGGAATGCACTTATGATTGCGGCAATGTGTTACTTATATCGTGTTACAGGAAGTAAAAACTATCTTGAATCAGCAATAAAGGCACAGAAATTTATCCAAAATCAGCTTTGTGAAAAAGATACATTATATATTAGTTATCGCAACGGACAGCGTAGTGGAAAGGGATTGTTGGATGACTATGCCAATGAAATCTTTGCATTAATTGCTCTATATGAGGCTACTTTGGATGTTGCTTATTTGAAAAAAGCCCGACGATTCTGTAATAAAGTAATTGATGATTTTTATGATAAAGAACAGGATGGATTTTTCCTGTATGGAAAGGAAAATGAGCAGTTGATTTTACGCCCCAAAGAGACTTATGATGGTGCCGTCTTTAGTGGAAATTCAGCCATGGCATATAATCTTGTGCAATTATATCTTATTACTGGAGAGAAAAAATTGGGGGATTTGGCAGAGTGTCAGTTGAAATTTATGAGTACAGAGGCAGCACATTACCCCACAGGGTATGCAATGTTTCTTGTGGCATTGTCAGATTACATTGAACCACCGAAAAAAATAACTGTAGTAGTAAAAGATAATCAGGATTTGAAAATTTTATCGTGCAGAATTCCATTAAATAGCATTATATGTGCTCTTGAAAAACCTACAAAAGAATATCCATTGAAAAATGAAAAGACCACATTTTATGTCTGCCGGGGACGTACTTGTGAGCCGCCAGTAAATGAATTGGAAGATTTATTCAATAATAAATAAAATGAATTTTTAAAAGAATGAAAACTATGGTACAATTTGTATGTAAAAATTAGATTGTAGAGAAGGAGATGCTATGAAAACTATAGCAAAAATTCACACCGATTTCCCTACAAAATTTGGTATTCCCAGACAGAGCGGACTTGTTGATTCATTGAAAGCAACAATTGTGTTTGAACCGGAGTTTCGAAATGCGGATGCGTTAAGAGGACTTGAGGATTTTTCACATATATGGCTTTTGTGGGAGTTTTCTGAAACAATTCGAAATGAATGGTCGCCAACTGTTCGCCCGCCGCGGCTTGGAGGAAATCGGCGTATGGGCGTGTTCGCAACCCGTTCTCCATTCCGACCTAACCCAATAGGTATGTCCTGTGTCAGACTGGAACGTATCCTCTGGCAGGGGGAGAACGGTCCTGAACTTTGCGTATCAGGAGCAGATCTTCTTGATGGCACGCCAATTTACGATATAAAGCCATACCTTCCATATACAGACAGTCATTCGGAAGCAATCGGAGGATTTGCCGATGGGGTCTGGGAACGGCGGCTTATGGTAAATTGTCCGCAAGAAGTGCGGCAATATATCCCCAAAGAGCATTGGCAGACTGTTATAGACATTTTGGCACAGGACCCCCGCCCTTCTTATCATCATAATCCTGAACGGATTTATACTATGGAGTATGCCGGTATGGAGATTCGATTTACCGTAAATGGAAATATGCTGACAGTAAGGGAAGTGGCTGTAAAGAAAAAAACCAATTAAAATAAAAAAGAACGTTTATAGCTATCAGTAAACATATCTAAAGGTTGAAAGAATGGTAATAAAATGGGAAATATCCAAAAGAAATTCTTGTGTATATACTTAAAAAAGGTTATTATAAAAAAGTATGAGAATAAGTAAAAAAGTGAAACGTTTTTTCACTTTCGGTGCTGACATGTTACATTTGTAAGTAAGTGAAATGGCAGCGCAGAAATAAGCGAGAAGAGAGGATAAAAATATGGGTGGCTTTTTTGGTGTGGCATCACAGAAGGAAGACTGTGTGTTTGATTTGTTTTTTGGAATTGATTACCATTCACATTTAGGTACAAGACGTGGAGGAATGGCTGTGTATGGTGCAGAAGGATTTAACCGTGCTATACATAATATTGAAAATTCGCCTTTCAGAACCAAGTTCGACAAAGATGTGCATGAAATGAGTGGATATTATGGAATCGGCTGTATTTCTGATTATGAGCCACAGCCTTTGATTATCCGTTCCCATCATGGAACATATGCCATCACCACAGTCGGAAAGATTAATAACACAAAAGAATTAACAAAAAAATTGTTTGGAAGCGGTCATGCTCATTTTCAGGAGATGAGCGGTGGAGAGATTAATGCAACGGAGCTTGTGGCTGCTCTTATTAATCAGAAAGAAAATTTAATTGAGGGAATTTCATATGCACAGGGTGTTATAGATGGTTCCATGTCTATACTTTTAATGAACAATGCAGGAGTATATGCGGCACGTGACAAAGCAGGCCGTACACCGGTTGTCATTGGATGGAAAGAGGGAGCTTTCTGCGCTTCCTTTGAAAATTTTGCGTACAAAAATCTTGGATATAAGGATTACAAAGAACTTGGTCCGGGAGAGATTGTGGTAATGACAGGAAAGAACTGTGTAACTCTTGTTAATCCCAATAAGGAAATGAAAATCTGTACTTTTCTCTGGGTTTACTATGGATATCCGTCAAGTTCCTATGAAGGAGTAAGTGTTGAGCAGATGCGTTATAACTGTGGTGAAAAAATGGCACAGAGAGATAACGTTCAGCCTGACATAGTGGCGGGTGTACCGGATTCGGGTATTGCACATGCTGTGGGATATGCAAATGAATCGGGAATTCCATTTTCAAGACCATTTATAAAATATACTCCAACATGGCCTCGTTCCTTTATGCCGACAATTCAGAGTAAAAGAGATCTGATTGCCAAGATGAAACTTCTGGCAGTAGAGGAATTAATTAGAGATAAAAGTCTTCTTCTCATTGATGATTCCATTGTAAGAGGTACACAGCTTCGTGAAACTACAGAATTTTTGTATCAGAGTGGTGCAAAGGAAGTCCACATTCGTCCGGCATGCCCACCACTTTTATATGGCTGTAAGTATCTGAATTTTTCACGTTCATCATCAGAAATGGATCTGATTACACGTCGCGTTATTGAGCGTTTGGAGAATGGCAATGTTACAGATGAAGTTTTACAGGAATATGCTGATCCGGAATCAGAAAAGTATGAAAAGATGGTGGAAGAGATTCGTAAAGAGTTGAATTTCACATCTCTTCGTTTCAACAGACTGGATGATATGCTGGAATCTGTCGGCATTGAGAAATGTAAACTTTGTACTTACTGTTGGGATGGAAGAGAATAAGAGGAACACAAAATGCAAAGAGAGAAATTTTCGTCACGTCTTGGTTTTATTCTTATATCAGCAGGCTGTGCCATTGGTTTGGGAAATGTTTGGAGATTTCCCTATATTGTTGGTAAATACGGAGGAGCAGCATTTGTACTTATTTATCTGTTGTTTCTTTTAATACTGGGGCTTCCTATCATGGTTATGGAATTTTCCGTAGGGCGTGCCAGTGGAACCAGTGTAGCACTTTCTTTTGACAAATTAGAATCAAAAGGACAAAAATGGCATTGGTATAAATATTTTGGCATGGCAGGCAATTATTTATTAATGATGTTTTATACAACCATTGGTGGATGGATGCTTCAATACTTTATCAAAATGCTTACAGGAGAATTTGAGGGACTGGATACAAAAGGTGTATCCAATGTATTTGGAGATATGTTAAATCAGCCGTCAACAATGTCTGTATTCATGATAATCGTAGTAGTGATCTGCTTTTTAATATGCGGACTGGGTCTGCAAAAAGGTGTGGAAAAAATCACGAAAGTTATGATGCTTATGCTTCTTGCCCTAATGATAATTCTTGCTGTCAGATCCTTTACATTACAAAATGCAGGAGCCGGCTTAAAGTTTTATCTATATCCTGACTTTGGAAAACTGGCAGAGTATGGTTGGTTTGAAACCATATTTGCGGCAATGGGACAGGCATTCTTCACATTAAGTTTGGGAATTGGAGCAATTGCAATTTTTGGAAGTTATATTGGAAAAGAACGTTCCCTGACAGGGGAAGCAATCTGTGTCACTTCATTAGATACTTTTGTAGCGCTGATTGCAGGTCTGATAATTTTCCCATCATGCTTTGCATATGGAGTGGACCCGGGAGAAGGACCAAGTCTGATTTTTATTACATTGCCAAATGTATTTAACGCAATGGACGGTGGAAGAGTCTGGGGGACATTGTTTTTCTTATTTATGCTTTTTGCAGCTGCTTCTACTATCATTGCAGTGTTTGAAAATATAATTTCTTTTGCCATTGATTTAACAGGGTGCAGCAGAAAGAAAGCCGTTATGGGAAATATCATTGCCATAATTATTTTGTCTATGCCATGTGTGCTGGGATTCAATTTATGGAGCGTATTTACTCCTTTTGGGGCTGGTTCCAATGTACTTGATTTGGAGGATTTTATTGTAAGTAATAATTTACTCCCATTAGGCAGTCTGGTTTATTTGTTGTTCTGTACCAGCAGGTACGGATGGGGATGGAAGAACTTTATTAAGGAGGCAGATGCCGGAAATGGAATTAAATTTCCTAAATGGGCACGGATATATGTGTCATACATACTTCCATTGATTGTTCTATTTATTTTTATTCAGGGATATGTGGCTAAGTTTATGTGAGGACAGAAAGCAGAACCGTCGGGAATAACATATTGGATGATGGGATTTATATTTATTATGAGATAAAAAAATGAGGATGTAAAAAAATGAATTAAATCATTTTTCCGCATCCTCATTTTTCCGTATATAAACTAAGTGCTGTAATTATATTTTTTTCCTGCAGATATCCTGCAGACAACATTTATCACAATGAGGTTTTGTTCTTGCTGTGCAGACCTCTCTTCCGTGATAGACCAGACGGTGGCAGAAATCACTGCCTTCTTCTGGTGGTATGATTTTCCACAAAGCCATTTCAACTTTCTTAGGTTCTCTGATACCGTCAACCAGTCCCATTCGGTTGCAAAGGCGGATGCAGTGGGTGTCTGTCACAATGGCAGGTTTGCCAAAAACATCACCCATAATAAGGTTGGCACTTTTTCGTCCAACGCCCGGAAGTTTTAAAAGTTCATCAAAATCATCGGGAACTTTACAGTCATACTCATCCCGTAGCATCTTCATACATAAACTGATATCTCTTGCCTTGCTTCTGCCCAGTCCGCAAGGTCTTACAATTTCTTCAATTTCATTGACCTCAGCATTGGCAAGGGCATCAATGTCCGGAAACTTTTCATATAAATTCGGTACAATCTTATTCACTCTTTCGTCGGTACACTGGGCGGCAAGGCGCACGCTGATCAGTAGTTTCCACGCATCGTTATAATCAAGGCTGCATGCTGCATCAGGATATTCTTTTTTTAATCTTTCTATAATTTCAAGAGCAAGTTCTTTTTTTCTCATAACGGTCCTCCATATTTCGATAGATTACTCCATGAATTATATCATAAGCGATTATCTATATCAAACTGGGAACGCGGTCTGGGAGCAGGTAATTCATGACAAATTAATATTGGGGATTGCGAACGTTAAACTTTAAGATATAATTAATATAAAGAACATAAAGGAACGGTAAAATCATAAAATAAGCAGATAGATATTTATAAATATCTGCAAAAAATAGAAAGGAGGAATCCGTCAAAAGAATGGTAAATATAAGTAAAAATTCATTTATTTAAGACGGAGAAAACAAAATGGTAAATCGAATAATTTTAAACGAAACATCTTATCATGGAGCAGGAGCAATCCAGAGCATTGCGGAAGAGGCAAAGGGGAGAGGATTTCAGAAAGCCCTTGTATGTTCAGACCCGGATCTTATTCAGTTTGGAGTGACTAAAAAAGTTACAGAGGTGCTTGATAATGCAGGGCTTACCTATGAAATTTATTCTAACATTAAGGCAAATCCTACAATTGAGAATGTTCAGATGGGAGTTGCTGCTTTCAAGGAGGCAGAGGCAGATTATCTGATTGCAATCGGTGGAGGTTCATCCATGGATACTGCAAAAGGTATTGGTATTGTCGTTGCCAATCCGGAATTTGCTGATATCAGAAGCCTGGAGGGCGTTGCACCGACCACAGCCAAGTCGATTCCGATTTTTGCGGTACCTACAACGGCAGGAACAGCAGCGGAAGTTACCATTAACTATGTGATTACAGATGTTGAAAAGAATCGAAAAATGGTTTGCGTTGATCCGCATGACATCCCGGTTGTGGCATTTATTGATCCTGATATGATGTCATCAATGCCAAAAGGACTTACCGCTGCCACAGGTATGGATGCTCTGACCCATGCGATTGAAGGATTTATTACAAAGGGGGCATGGGAGATGACCGATATGATGCATCTTAAGGCAATCGAAATTATTTCAAAGAATCTTAGAGGTGCCGTTGAAAATACTCCTGAGGGAAGAGAAGGAATGGCTCTCGGACAGTATATTGCAGGAATGGGATTTTCAAATGTGGGACTTGGCATTGTTCATTCAATGGCACATCCCCTCGGTGCTGTTTATGATACTCCTCACGGAGTTGCAAATGCAATTATACTTCCGACAGTTATGGAATATAATGCAGAGGCTACAGGTGATAAATACAAATATATTGCCGCAGCAATGGGTGTTGCGGGAACAGAAAATATGACAGTAGAAGAATACAGAAAGGCGGCAGTTGATGCTGTTAAGCAGTTATCAGCAGATGTAGGTATACCGGCAGATCTTAAGGATATTGTAAAGGAAGAGGATTTGGACTTCCTTTCAGAATCAGCTTATGCGGATGCCTGTCGCCCGGGTAATCCGCGAGATACCTCCGTTGAAGAAATTAAGGAATTGTACAAATCTTTGTTATAAAATAAGAATAAACGGAAAACAGAATCCCCTGTCATTTTACTGTGGCAGGGGAGTAATTATTACTAATTGACAATAAATTCGGGAGGGCAGACACTTCAGTATTAGGCAAGGTCATTGATTGACAATAGGTTGAATTGTATAGTATAAATGTTTGGCAAATATATATGAAAAGGATTAAAGTATATGAATAATCGGGATATTATGTGTATTGCAATGCAGCAGTCAGCATATGACTGCAATTGTAATGCCGGAGATTTTATAAAGAAAGAAAATATTGTGAACGAATCTGTTCCCAGTGATAAGGCAAAACGATATCTTAAACTTCCATTAATCTGTGATATGGTTTCCTATGGAACAAATATCGTTGCCTGTGGTCGTGAAGATTTGCTGCCTGAAATCCGGAGATTTATTGACAGTGTGCCGGCAATAGAAAACTGTTTTGAGACACCGGGATTATATCCTTTAAATAATATTCTAAAGAAAGTAAATGCAGAAATTTGTTTTATGGCAGATTATTTTCTTCCGGATATTAATGAGGTGTATGGTACAGAACTTTCCTGTAGATATGATATTAAGGTTTTGAATCAGACAGAGTTTGATTCTTTATATCTTCCAGAATGGAAAAATGCGTTATGCGCAGACAGAAAACATTTAGATGTATTGGCAGTAGGTGCATACGATAGGAACAAATTGGTTGGACTGGCGGGATGTTCTGCTGATTGTGATACAATGTGGCAGATTGGTGTGGATGTTTTACCGGAGTACAGACAGCAGGGAATTGCATCAGCACTTACAAACAGACTGGCACGCGAAACCTTTCAGAGAGAAAAAGTGCCGTTTTATTGTGCAGCATGGTCTAATGTCAAGTCTGTAAAGAATGCGATACGGAGCGGATTCAGACCGGGATGGGTAGAAGTAACAGCAAAAAGCATTGAATTTGTAGATG
>JAUUNJ010000567.1 GCA_030844625.1 Roseburia sp.
GGATAGCAAAAATGACTGTGTAAAAATTATGAATACTATGATTTTATTTTTTATTTTAAAAAAAGATAAAATTAACATAATGACCCAGAATCTTAAATTTATCATACTCAAATATAAAAATGAATCCAAGAAATTTCTTCCTGCGATTCCGGTTATCATTGAAAAAGAAAAATCCATGCCCAAAAGATTATATACAATCGTTCCTGTAATAATCCCCAAAATAAAGGCATAGATTTTATAGTTTGTCCAAATGTTTTTAAATTCCATTACATATCCAAGACTTTGTTTATTTAATTATATTAACCAAAAATATATTAATTACTATATTTTAATTGCAATACTTATAATAATAGGTCATTATGGACGAAACGGTTTTTGCATCATTAATTTCATTATTTATTATTCTTTCTATTAGTTCCTCAACTGTGTATATTTCCAATTCAATATCCTCATCAGGATCAAGATGCTGATGTGTTTTTTTTAAATCAAACGCCACGTAAACATCTATCTTTTCTCCTGAATATGCAATTGCCGGAACCAATGTATGTAAAAACTGAATATAATCTGATTTATATCCTGTTTCTTCTTCCAGTTCTCTTGCAGCACATTGCAGAGTCGGTTCATCTGCACCATCCTTTCCACCTGCCGGAATTTCAAGGGAAAATCTATCTATGGCATTCCGCCACTGACGAACCATAATAATTCTTCCATCTTCCATAACCGGTATAACTGCGGCTGCTCCCTTATGCTGAAGAAAATCCCATTTAACATTATTTCCTTTAGGCGTGATAATATCATCCTTACAGAAGTCAAGAATCGCTCCTTTATATACAACTTCTCTTCCTACTCTTTTAAACTCTTTCATATTTTTCTCCATATATAATTTATAAATACTGCAGTAAATATACTTCTGCCTTTTCCATGCCCATTTTCCTTACGCTATACTATATTGTTACATTTGTCAAAACAAGCATCTGTAGCTTCAAAAATAGCTTTTCTAAGACCATTTTTTTCCAATTCTGCAACACCGGCAATTGTGGTTCCTCCAGGCGAACATACCATATCTTTTAACGCTCCCGGATGCATACCGGTTTCAAGCATTAATTTGGCAGAACCAAGAACAGTCTGTGCCACAAATTCATATGCGTCTTTTCTCGGCAGTCCACACTTCACTGCGCTGTCAGCCAGAGCCTCCATAAACATAAAAACGTATGCCGGTGAACTTCCGCTGGCACATACAACAGCATTCATCAATTTTTCATTCACCACTCTCATTTTTCCAAAAGAAGAGAATATTTTTTCAATTACCTGCATTTCATCTTTTGAAAAATTATCATCATAGCACACCCCTGTCATGCCTTCTCCTACCATTGCCGGAGTGTTCGGCATAGTTCTTACAATTCTGCCCGCCTTAAACTTATCTTTTAACTGTTTTATTGTAAATCCTGGTGCCAATGAAATTATAATCTTCTCTTCTGTTATCACTTCATTGATCTCGTTTATAATTGTATCAAACATCTGCGGCTTTACTGCCATAATAATGTACTTTGCATTAGAAGCCACATTAATATTTGACTCCCCATACTGTATATCCTCATCTTCAGAAATTTTTTTCATCTTTTCCATTGAATTACTATGAAATATAATATCTCCCTGCTCAAAGGCCTTTTTACATCCTTTTAGCATTGCATACCCCATATTTCCCATTCCTATAAAACCTAATACTGCCATATTTACCTCCTGACTTTCTTTCA
>JAUUNJ010000568.1 GCA_030844625.1 Roseburia sp.
TTCTGCCGCAAGCGTCTGTATCTTTGCTTCCTTTGTCTCCCTGTCATTAACCTCTTTATCCGGATATGCTGCAATCAGTTTTTTAAGGGCATCCTGCACTGTGGGAGTATCCCAAAGCTCTGGTGTGTAATTCAGAAAATCCACATCTATGCAATTTCCTCTGATAATATCTGCTTCCTCATCTTCCCATTCTTCTGTACCATCAATGTGCATATTGACACCAATCGAAGGTATTCCATGCATATCTTACTCATCTGCAAACACTTCTTTTAATTTTTCATAGTAGAATTTCTCATGTGCTTCGCTAATAAAGCGAATGTTCTCTTTCTTGTTACTTACTGCTCCTAACGCTGTGTTGTTCATAGTGAACCTCCTTCTGAAATTGAATTGAAAAAGGCACTCCTAATGGAATGCCCTAATATAAAAAATAGGGACACACATTTTTCTAAGCGCATCCACTTCTTTATGCCACTCATTATCCGTATTTGCAAAGTCCGTAACCTCTGCTCCTTTTTCGTGATTATCAAAATCAAATACAATAAATCTGCATGTACCATTTGACAATAAAGGATATACACCGATTACATCTGATCCATCTTCTTTTGTGCCTAACAAATGAGCAATTATTTTTTTTACATCCAGACTTATCCATTTGGTATTTTCACATTCATCACAAAACACCTTCTCTTTACGTTGTTTAGGGCAAAGCCGGTCATTCCAACGATTCGCACATTGTGGAAAATAGCCCCCGTTCTTTCCTCTTCTGGCATATACATCTTCTCTTCCCCAAAACATCGAAAAGAAACGTATTGCCATTTTCTCTGTAATATACGGTGGATTTACAATACGATTCCCTTGATCTAGGTCATATTCTTCTGCACTTTCTATTTTTTCTTCAAAAGGATTCACCTCTTCATATGAAATGCCTGCTTTCTTCAATTTATCTTTTAATATCTTGTTCTCATATTCAAGCAACCTAACCATCTTTCTCAATGAATCTGCATCATATGCTTCTATGTTCAAACCTTCCACCTACAATTCTTATTATCTCGTAACATAACTTCCATTCAATGTCCCAACTTTATTTTAGTATTTGTTCCAAATATTTTCAGTACTTATTTTTCTTATTGACGCACTTCTCTGTCAATCGTATAATTAATACACAAAAAAACGAAAAGAGGAGGTGTTCGTATGGCTACTTCAAGTATTACTCATAATTTTGTCATATCCAATCCAAATAGCGTGAAACATTTTATCGCAGCGATTGATGAAGCTGACCGTGACCGCACACCAAAGCAGACACTTCCCGGACGTCAGTTGACAAACCCACAAGAAATCTTAGCTTTAATGTCAAAGAGGAAAAAACAAACTCTTAAATATTAAAATTCTTCAATAAAAAATCCTCTAAGACAATAGGTATTTCACTATCTCTTAGAGGATATTTCTTTAATTTAAATGGTATCTGGTAATATTTTTCCAATTTTTCGGGAAACCCATTTTATTCAATAATTCAACTTCACTTATATGCTCTACTTCTCTGTTTACTCGGTCAATCTCTTTTATGAGCTTTCTTTTAAATTCCAGAAAATCTTTTCCAGGTAATAGATATCTAAAAGCAATCACCACAGCAAACAGATCCTGTTTTCCTTTTTCATACTGATTACCACTCTGTGGTAATGAAAGTTTTTTATGAAGCGGTGTATCCGCAATAGCATCTACCGTTCTGTATTTAAACAGTCGTTCC
>JAUUNJ010000569.1 GCA_030844625.1 Roseburia sp.
AAGATGAAAAAGAAAAACTGGCGAAAAAAATTGCTGAATATATTAGACAGGCAGGCGGAGAGTGTACGATAAAGAATAATGTAGATGGCAACACCGGTGAGTACAAAGTGATAAAAGCAGAGAAATTATCTGATAATCTGGAATGTATTATCACAATAGGAGGAGATGGAACACTGCTTCACGCAGCCAAGGATCTTTTGGAACTGGACGTGGTGTTTGTAGGCGTTAATAAGGGGACGCTGGGGTTTCTTGCTGAAATTTCTCCGGAAGAATTAGAAACGGCATTGGATAAACTGCTTCAGGATGAATTTAATGTGGAATCCCGGATGATGCTAAAGGGTCAGGTAATCAGAAACGGAAATGTTGTTTACCGGGCTACCGTGTTAAATGATATTGTGATACACAGAGGTGGTGATATTGCTATGTCTGCTTATAATGTTTATGTAAATGGCCAGCTTCTCAGTACATATGCGGCAGATGGTATTATTTTGTCTACACCCACAGGCTCTACAGCATATAATTTATCGGCGGGGGGACCTGTGGCAAGACCGGACTCTCATATGATTATTGTAACTCCAATCTGTCCTCACACAATTAGTACAAGAAGCATACTGCTTTCGAGAAATGATGAAATAGAAGTGGAAGTGGGAGCGTGCAAAAAACCGGGAGAAGAACACAGAAAACTGGCATTTGATGGTGATGGCATTTTTAATATTGTTTCGGGGGATAGAATAAGAATCAGTGAAGCTTTAGAGACTACAGAAATCGCAAAGCTGGATGAGGGAAGCTTTTTGCAGGTGATTAAAGATAAATTGGGAAATTAGTTAGATAGGAGAGATTTTTTTGAAAACGCGAAGACAGAGAAAAATTATAGAGTTAATTTCTAATTATGACATAGAAACGCAGGAGGAACTGGCTAATTTATTAATTAACAAAGGATTTGCCGTGACACAGGCCACAGTTTCCAGAGATATAAGGGAATTAAATTTGACGAAAGTTCAGACAAGAAGCGGGAAACAGAAATATGTTGTTCCTAACAGCACAATGATTGTTCCCAACAGTAAGTTTATGAGGGTGCTAAATGATGGTATTTTATCCGTTGAAACCGCTGGTAATATTCTTGTCATTAAGACAGTTTCAGGAATGGCTATGGCAGTAGGTGCAGCTTTGGATGCCATAAATATAAAAGAAATCGTGGGGTGTATTGCAGGAGATGACACCATTATGTGTGTGGTAAAAAATGCAGACGATTGCGAAAAAGTAAAAGAGTACTTGGAGAATTATATGAATTAATATAAGAAGAGGCACAAAAAGGAGGAAGTATGTTACTTAATTTACATGTAAAAAATCTGGCACTTATAAAAGAAGTGGATGTGGATTTTACGAATGGTCTGATTGTGCTTACAGGTGAGACAGGTGCAGGAAAATCATTGATTCTTGGGTCAGTAAATATTGCATTGGGAAATAAGACATCAAAAGAATTAATAAGAACCGGAAGTGATTATTCGCTGGTGGAGCTGACTTTTTCTGCCGGCAGACAATGTGCAGAACAACTGAAACTTTTGGATATTTATATGGATGATGACAGAACCGTAACAGTTACCAGAAAAATTTCCGAAGGACGAAGTGTATCAAAAATTAATGGAGAAACGGTAAATATAAAAACATTAAAACAGGTAATGGGATTACTTGTGGATATTCATGGGCAGCATGATCATCAATCACTGTTATATACAAATAATC
>JAUUNJ010000570.1 GCA_030844625.1 Roseburia sp.
TGGCCTTAATAAAATCTTGGATGAAGCTATGAGGAACATTCTCGGTATTCGCTTTTCCTAATTCTGTGCTCGCGCTTACCATGAAAGAAATTAACTTAGGCGTAAAGTTAAATGCATTCTTGTAGATAAGAATATTTTCCCATATTGGCTTAAGCTTTTGATTCTCAAGAATGAAATCCCAAATTTGGCGAACTGAATCAGGCGATTCCTGCAACCGATCACTACAGCAAGATTCCAGCTTACTGATACACATATTTTCATGTTCAATTAACTTCTGACAGAGTGCAATGTCGGGAAAGATCCTGTCGATTAAATCAACGACAGCATTCTCATCCTCCAAATTGTTTTCCTCTCTAAGAATCACATTTTTCACATAGAAGGTACAATTCTCTTGGATATAAAGTAAAAGAGGATGATATCCCAGAGAACAGACTGTTGTGTAATTTTGAGTTTTTAGGTGGGCTACACGGTCAGCGTCAACAAACCGGACCACATTAGAAATCATTGCTACATTGATTTTATAATGATTATGCTCAAATGTGTACTCTAATACACTTCTGGATACATTTTCGGTTGCGAGGTCTTCAAAATGAACATCGAAAATACTGATAGCTTGGATTAACGTATCAGAATCCAATCCACTCAGTTTTTGAAGAATATCTTTATGTTTATTGAAAAATTCAGTTACTTCACTGTCTGAATTCATTAAAACAAGTTGGTCACTTGACAGACAAGAAAGCATCGTTGAAAGATACTCGATTTGTCGTTCGTATGTCAACACCGGATTTTCCGCGATAAATTTCCACATTTTAGGCCAGCTCGTGGATAGTAGCTGAATAAAAAGGTCTTTATATTTTGTCGTGTTAAAAAATGTGTCAATAAACTCCCAGCTTTGTTTTGTTTCATCGGAAAGTTGTTTAATAAAGATGTCACGTTTATCCGTATTCAAATCAGACGATAGCAGATATTCCAAAAGATTGTAATTATAAATTTCTTTCTGCTCAAACTCATATGGCTGCAATTTGTTGACAATGTTTGAGGTCTTTTCCAAATGATAACTTGGTTCTAAAAGTGTGTGGGTTTTGACAGCCAAAATAAAATTCATATCATCATTAGTGATACTACTTCCCTTAAAATAATTGATGTAATATATATACTTCTCATCAATATAGCCTCTCCGGAGCAGGAATACCAGCAACTGATTTTTGCGGACATCTTCTGAAAGCACCACAGATGCACCATACTTTTCAATCAATTCGCACAAAGAGAGCTTCGAAATATCATGTAATTGCTTTTTGGCATTTTCGACATTAGCTTTTTGTTCGGATATCCTATTTTCCCCTGCATACCGAAGGTATTGCCAACGTTCGTAATATGGTTGAAAAAAGCTAGAATCTTTCTGTTCGTATCTAGAACTATATGACTTATAAAAGTAGATTTGCTGTTGGTCTGCTTTCGTTAAAACTGAAAAATCAAAATCAGCTTGCATAAAGGAGTCATATGAATACTGTCCAATCTCCATTATTTGCGCGTTTCCAACGGCTGCATAAAGCATGGCAACTTTTAGTTCTTTAACATTTTGAAGATTATCTTGCCGGATTTTTTCTAGAATTTCACTTGAATTAGAAATTTCTTTATTCAGCAATGTCGTTTCATGGTTGACAAACCGTATCTTATCTTCAAATGCTCGCTTTACAATACCTTGCTCTTTTTGAAGCTCAGCAAATTCTTTGGGGTACA
>JAUUNJ010000571.1 GCA_030844625.1 Roseburia sp.
GTCATAAAATCAAACAAAAATAGTATAAAATAATTATGTATTTCTACAAATTAGCTGTGATTTATGGTAAAATACAAACGAATATGCTTATAGGGAGACAAAAATGGATTTGTTTGATTATGCGAGAAATTTGAATAGTGAAAAAGAATCGCCTCTGGCAAGCAGGCTGCGTCCGGTAACATTGGATCAGGTTGTGGGTCAGGAGCATATTATTGGAAAAGATAAATTGCTGTACAGAGCAATCAAGGCAGATAAAATCAGTTCGGTTATTTTTTATGGACCGCCAGGAACAGGCAAGACTACATTGGCAAAGGTTATTGCTAACACTACCAGTGCGGATTTTACTCAGTTGAATGCTACGGTGGCGGGAAAGAAGGATATGGAAGAAGTTGTAGCACGTGCCAAACAGAATATGGCGATGAGCGGCAGAAAGACAATTTTGTTTGTGGATGAAATTCATCGTTTTAACAAGAGCCAGCAGGATTATCTGTTGCCTTTTGTGGAAGATGGTACGGTAATACTGATAGGAGCTACTACAGAGAATCCATATTTTGAAGTAAATTCAGCTCTGATTTCACGCTCTATTATTTTTGAACTTCATCCATTGAGTATAGATAATATAAAAGAACTTATACACAGAGCAGTTAATGATAGAGAAAATGGAATGGGGATTTATAATGTCTCTATAGATGAACAGGCAGTGGATTTTCTGGCTGAGATTTCCAATGGTGATGCGAGAATGGCATTGAATGCAGTGGAACTGGGGGTTCTGACTACAGACCCGTCATCGGATGGTGTTATACATATTACATTGGAAGTGGCAGAGCAGTGTATCCAGAAAAGGGCATTGAGATATGATAAGTCAGGCGACAATCATTATGATACAATATCTGCCTTTATCAAGAGTATGAGGGGGTCCGATCCGGATGCGGCTGTTTATTATCTTGCAAGAATGCTTTATGCAGGGGAGAGTGTAGACTTTATTGCCAGAAGAATTATGATTTGTGCAGCAGAAGATGTGGGACTGGCGAATCCGCAGGCACTTGTTGTGGCTGCATCGGCAGCTCAGGCGGTACATCAGATCGGAATGCCGGAAGCACAGATAATTTTGTCAGAGGCAGTGCTATATGTGGCAACTTCACCTAAAAGCAATTCGGCAGTGAATGCAATTTTTTCTGCAACAGAAACAGTTAAGAACACAGTGACTGCAAAGGTTCCAGCCCATTTGCAGGATGCCCACTATAAAGGTTCTGCCAGACTGGGGCATGGCATTGGTTATAAATATGCCCATGATTATCCCAATCATTATGTGAGCCAACAGTATCTTCCGGATGGATTAGAGGACAGTAAGTTCTACGAACCGGGAGATTTAGGATATGAAACAGAAGTAAAAGAATACTTTAGATTAGTGAAGAATGAACAGTTAAGAGAGGTACCTAAGTGAAAGCATTAATAGATAAACTGGCATCAGGAAATTCAGTATATGAAATGCCTGATGCAGAAATATCTGAAAATAGAATAACTGTGGAATTAGAGAGTGATAGTATTTCTCAGGGTGAAATCAGTATTAAAGGAAAAAATGGCATGAATGTGAAAGGAGTTGTTTTTTCCACAGACAGCCATGTAATTTTTGAGAAGAATCAGTTCAATGGAATCAATAATATTGTAAAATACACAGTTACAAGCAAAAATATGGGAGAGGGACAGATCTGCAGTGGTACAATCAGCGTTG
>JAUUNJ010000572.1 GCA_030844625.1 Roseburia sp.
GAATATGTAATTGTTGATATTAAATGATAAATATACTTGCATAATTTCATATATAGACTTAAAATGATTAAGTACGCGTCACAAAGAATGAGATTAAGTAAAATGTGATGACTGGAGAGGTCTGATGGCATATTTGTGTTAACTCAGGCGCCGAAGGTGTAAGGCGGAAAGGAAATATTTCAAAGTTATGAGAGTCATAGCTTCTTTTTATCCGCTAATCTCTCAGGCAAAAGGACAGGAGGAAAAAATTATGGAAAAGTTCACAAAGTTTTTGGAACAGGTAGATTCTATTGTATGGGGAGTACCACTTATTGTACTCATTCTCGCAGCCGGAATCTACCTCACTTTACGTTTAAGAGGATTACAAGTGGTACATCTTCCTAAGGCATTAAAGTATATGTTCAAAAATGAGGAGGATGGAACAGGAGAGGTCAGTAGTTTTGGAGCACTATGTACAGCATTATCAGCAACGATAGGCACAGGTAACATTGTTGGTGTGGCGACAGCCATTGGTGTTTTGGCTGGTGGCCCGGGAGCCTTATTCTGGATGTGGTTTGCTGCTTTTTTTGGAATGGCAACCAAGTATTCAGAAGGTTTTCTCGCAGTAAAGTATAGAAAGATTGACGAAAAAGGTCATGTTTTGGGAGGACCGTTCTATTACATAGAAAACGGTATGGGACATAAATGGAAATGGCTTGCAAAATTATTTGCGTTTTTTGGTGCCTGTGTCGGTCTGTTTGGTATTGGAACATTTACGCAGGTAAATGGAATTGCTTCTGCAGTTCAGGGATTTTTTGATCCTGACAAAGCAAATACGATAAATATTTTAGGTGCAGATTACTCTGTGGCAATTGTAATAACAGCAGTGGTATTGGCATTATGTGTGGGGCTTGTTGTTATTGGTGGATTAAAGAGAATTGCAAGTGTTTCCCAGGTGGTTGTACCTTTCATGGCGGTTCTTTATATCGTAGCAGCATTTGTTCTTATCATAGTTAATATTGATAAGTTACCGGGAGCTTTAGCTGAAATATTTAAGGGGGCTTTTGGAGTGAAACCGATTGCCGGTGGTGCTCTTGCATCAATTGCAATTGCAATGCAGAAAGGTGTTGCAAGGGGGATTTTTTCCAATGAAGCAGGTCTTGGTTCTGCGCCGATTGCAGCCGCAGCAGCAAAAACAAAGGAGCCTGTCCGTCAGGGACTGGTGACAATGACAGGAACATTTATTGACACAATTGTTGTCTGTACAATGACAGGTCTGTCAATTGTGATGATGGGTACATGGTCAGATAAAGGGCTTGAGGGCGTACAGGTGACAACAGCGGCATTTCAGGAAGGATTGTATTTCCTACCGGAAAATGTAGCGGCATTTATCCTTATGGTGTGTCTTGTATTCTTTGCATTTACAACGATTCTGGGCTGGGATTACTACGGTGAAAGATGTCTGGAATATCTTTCTAATGGAAGCAAGACAGCTGTAAAAGTATATAGATGGTTATACATACTTGCAGTATTTATTGGTCCATACATGACAGTTGCAGCAGTATGGACAATTGCAGATATATTTAATGGGCTTATGGCAATACCGAATATTATAGCATTGTTTGCATTAAGCGGCATTATCGCCAAAGAAACAAAAGAATACTTTGCGCGAAAGCACTAAGCCATGCATAAAAAAGCAGGAGAAAGCACGATGAAAGTTTACTTTCAAGAGGTCTTTCTCCTGC
>JAUUNJ010000573.1 GCA_030844625.1 Roseburia sp.
TGCATGGTAGCTATCTCCGCAACCAGTAGTATCAACTATTTCTAAAGCTTCATCAGCCGGGACAAAATACTTTTCACCATTATAATATGTAACACTTCCTTTATCAGCTAAAGATGCATTAAATAGTCCTTTATACTTCTTGGAAAATGCTTCAAATATCGGAAGAATTGATTCCTCTCCACTAATCAGGAAATAATCTATATATGGTGCATATTTTTCCATCTCCTTAAAATTACGATATTCTACAAAATCCACAGCCAATCTGAAGTTATTATTCTTTTTTAAATCTATAATTTGTTCAAAACAGCCTGCCCAGAAATGTATAAATACAACCTCTGATTTTTTTATAAAGTCCAATTCGTCTTGATTCAATATCATTTTATCAACAATATCACCCGTCCATGAATCATCTTTGTAATATCTGTCACCGTCAGCCGTAAGATATGTACGATTATTTGCAGTTACTTTATCCTCTTCAACTCTTACATGGCTTACATCTATTCTCTTATCAGAAACAGAATCCATAATAAATTTTGCGTAGGAATCCTGTCCAACCGCACCCAATATTGAAACATTAAACTCCTCAAATTTTGATGCATGAACTGCAAAATTAAGGGCTTCACCACCTGCACGCAATTCATCTGTTCCATCAAAAACATCTACACAGAGGCACGGAAGTGCCACTAAATTTATCATTCTTGTACCTCCCTAAATTCCGATTTTTCAAACACTCTGTTTTTAGTGCCTTTTCCAATATAGAAAATTTGCTTACTAAGTGGATCTATGAGTCCATACACATAATAATCTCCAAGTGAAAGAAGGCTCATCTCTGAAAATCTATCCATGCATTTCTCCTAGTGTGCATTCTTTATTCCTTTGTTCGTATCCAAATCAAAGCCGACCTGCCAAAATCCCATATCTATCATTTTCATTTGTGGGTATGGCATACCTTCAACTTCCATCTTTTCTCTGACAGGTTCGAGTCGGTCAGCGTTTTTCTCATAAAAGTTGACAAGCTGCATTATAGACCTAATGTTGTAATTTCCAGTGGCAACCTTCTGATTCTTTATTCCTGCAATAAAATATCTATCATATGCTGGAACACAGCCAAGTGTTCCCATAAGTATTTTCGTGATGAGTGTAAAAGATAACTGATTTTTCAGTTCTTGTTCTTTTACTTTGTGCCTGATTTTATCGTAATACTGCTCTAAAAACGAATTTATATCCTGCAGTAACTTTTGGTTGCTATCGTCTTTAAAACCGATACAGTCAATTCCAGCTAAAACATCATATTTTTCATTTAGCAGTTCTTTTACTACTGGAATATGTACTTTATAATCCTTTTGTAGCAAAAATGATGAGCCACGATACATTCCCCAACTTGCTAAATAGAAAGCTAGTTGTAAACTCAGATAATCATAATCAACTTCTTTGGATTCTCTTGCTTTTATAAAATGTGAATAGCAGTGTTCCCAAGAACGATATCGACCATTCTCATCAGCCTTCAAATCATTATAAAATTCTGTTGATGATTTAATAATCAAATCCACAGTACCCATGCTACTCACCGCCTATTCGTTTCTTGTTTTTACCTGCTCTCCGTTTGGGAAGATAAATGACTGTTCAAAAGTAACCTCCATCACATCAGCTATACAGTTGAAATTCCGGAGAAATCCATGTAGCAAATGCCATTGCAATATCGCT
>JAUUNJ010000574.1 GCA_030844625.1 Roseburia sp.
CTGGTAGAGCACCTGTGGAACCTGTAGCCACTACAGTTACACCAGCTCCTGCTGCTAAAACTACAACAACAGTAGAGCCTACTAAAGCGGCTGGTTCTGTAACAACAGCTAATACTACAAATAATACAGATAAAACAGCACAAGATATTCTTAGCTCTTTGCTTTCCTTGTTGCAAAACTTGTTTAACACTCTATTTAAATAATAGGGGATAACAAAACGGCGGTCCTTATGATATGTACCCATTTTCCTGGACACATATTATTTACTAGCCTAAACACATGGATGCTTCCCTGTATTTTACAGGGGGCATCCATTTTGTTTTTTTCTGAATCCTTTTATTATTGTAATAGTTGATGTATTCTTCAATTGCCCCCGCAAAAGCATTGAATGATGGATATTCCATTTCACAGCCATAATATATTTCCGTTTTCAACCTACCGAAAAATGTCTCCATTACAGAATTATCATAACAGTTTCCTTTTCTAGACATAGACTGAATAATTCCATGTTCTTTAAGTGCGTTCCTAAAATATTTATGTTGGTACTGCCATCCTTGATCAGAGTGAAAAATCAACCCTGAAAGATTAGGATACTTTTTGAAAGCTCTATCTAACATACGAGAAATCTGTTCTAAATTAGGCCTTAATGCCAAGTCATAGGAAATAACCTCATTCGTATTCATATCTAAGATAGGTGATAAGTAACACTTTCCCCATGGAAAGTTAAATTGAGATACATCAGTAGTCCATTTTTGAAATGGAGCTGTTGTACTAAAGTCTCTATTGATAATATTATCGGCTATTTTGCCTACTTGACCTTTATAAGAGTGATATTTTTCTTTTGGTCTCTTTCCTGCGAGCCCCATGATTTTCATAAGTCTTTGTACTCGTTTATGATTGACTATAAAACCTCGATTAAGAAGTTCTTGATATACACGACGCACACCATAACGTCCCTTATGCTCTGTAAAAATCTTTTGGATTTCCTCTTTAAGTTGTATATTTCTTTCATCTACAAGATCCACTTTAGAGAGCTCAAAATAATAGGTGGATTTGGCCATTCCCATAGCTTTTAAAAGATATTTTAGTTGATATCCTTGCTTTCGGAGTGTTTTGATAATCGCTGCTTTTTCGCCTTGAGACGCGCAGCTTCCTTTTCTTCTCTCAAGGCAATCTCTTTTTTTATGACTTCATTTTCAGCTTTAATATAAGCATTTTCAGCTCGTAAGCGAATGAGTTCCTCGTATTCACTCTCATTGAGTTGTCTAGGTGAAATATTCTTTGTTACTTTCATGTCAGAATCCTTTGGTCGTCGTCCTTTAGGCTTATTGATAAGACCATTGTATCCCAAAGTCTTGTATTTATGAACCCATTGATATAGTAGACCACTATTAATTCCAGCAGCAATAGCTACGGAACGTAAAGATTCCCCAGCTAACACTTGACATACTAACTCATATTTATCCTCTGTAGACCAATTCTTTTTTACTCCATAAAACTTATTAATATCTGGACCATGCAACTCCTCTTGTTTAGCCCAATACCTTATTTGTTCATGAAAAGAATGAGGCGATACTCCATTTGGTGTTTCGGGCCATTCACCTTGATAGAATAATTCTATTGCTTTCTTTTTAAATTCATAACTATATCTCATGAAAATACCCCCTTTACTGAGTGTCCAGTAAAGGGGGTACATATCATT
>JAUUNJ010000575.1 GCA_030844625.1 Roseburia sp.
TGTTTTACAGTGAAATAAATATTTAAAATAGGAAAGGTGGAACACTAATGGGTTGTATCAACGAAATAACAGGACACACAAAACTTACCGGACTTTTGGGAAGCCCCGTAGCACATAGCAAATCTCCTTTAATGCACAATGAATCCTACAGAATTCTGGGACTTGACTATGTTTATTTATGTTTTGATGTCCCTGAAAATAATCTTGAAACGGCTTTTGAAGGATTAAAAAAATTAAACGTGGCAGGTTTTAACTGCACCATGCCTGACAAAACTTTAATGTGTAAACTGGTGGATGAATTATCTCCTGCCGCAAAAATAATTGGTGCCGTCAACACCGTTGTAAATGACAACGGAAAATTTATCGGTCATAACACCGATGGAACAGGTTATATTAAATCATTGGAAAATTATGGACATGATATAAAAGACAAAAAGATGACTCTTTTAGGAGCCGGCGGTGCCGCCTCTTCCATCTGTGTTCAGGCTGCCCTTGACGGTGCCAGAACCATTGATGTATTCAGTGTCAAAGATAATTTTTGGAATAAAGCTGAAAAAATGGTTTCAGATATCAATTCCAACACGAATTGTAAAGTTAATTTAATTGAAATGGGAAATGATGATGAACTGGGTGCCTCCCTTGCTGACAGTCATATTCTCACCAACGCTACGCCCGTGGGAATGGCACCAAACACGGACGGATGCCTTATCCGAACTCCGGATATGCTACGTCCTGAATTAATTGTTTCAGATATTATATACAATCCTTTAGAAACCAAATTATACAAAATGGCAAAAGAAAAAGGATGTCCTGTTTTTAACGGTCTCTATATGCTGCTATATCAGGGCGCAGAAGCTTTCAAACTGTGGACAGGAAAAGAAATGCCGACAGAAGAAATAAAAGCAAAATATTTTTAGAAACGCGCCTGCCTGCATATTCTTTTTCATTATTACCGACATAAATAAGAAAGAGCGAAGAATTCCATTCAGCGGATTTCCTCACTCTTTCTTATTTGTTTACTTCACTTCCAGACGATTCTCTTTTCTCTAATTTCTTACGCCATCTCCAAAGTACAAATTTTTCCGGTATTCTTTTCAGTACAATCTGAATTTCTTCTTTTTTGTCTATCTGTTTTACCATAACAGTCTGAATTCCCGCTCTGTTCGCTCCCCACACGTCAGTAAATATCTGATCGCCGATAAACAGAGTGGAAGCGGCGTCTGTTCCCATCAGCTTCATCGCATTGATATAATTTTTTGTACTCGGTTTATGAGCATTGAATATGTATTTTGAGTTAACAGCATAAGCGAAGGGTTCTACCCGGGGTTCCTGATTATTCGATATCAGGCAGGTATCTATTCCCATATCATGAATTCTTTCGAACAACTTTACAATATGTTCTGTTGCCGGTGCTCCGTGAGGAACAAGAGTATTATCTATATCTGAAATAATTCCTCTTATACCCTGCTTATAATACATATCAAAATCAATGTCATCCACAGATTCCAAATATTCATCTGGATAAAATCTCTCTAACATGTTCTCTCCTTAATTCTTTATCTGTCAGAATATAAGGAAACACGGTTGTGTTTCCTTATTCAAACTTACTATTTTAATAACTTAGCCAATTCGTCCATGAACGTATTAACATCCTTAAACTCTCTATAAACAGACGCAAATCTTACATACGCCACCT
>JAUUNJ010000576.1 GCA_030844625.1 Roseburia sp.
CTATTTCAGTACAGCCTGGAGATATTTATGGTTTTATTGGAGCAAATGGTGCGGGAAAAACGACAACGATAAAGGCAGTTGTCGGTATCCATGATTTTGAAGACGGAAGTATAATTATCAACGGTCATTCTATTAAAGAAGAACCTGTTATTTGTAAGAAAATGATGGCGTATATCCCAGATAATCCAGATTTGTATGAACATATGACAGGACTTCAATATATTAATTTTATTGCTGACCTGTTTGAAATTCCTACAAAAATACGCAGGGAGAGAATCCAAAAATACGGTGATTTATTTGATATGACTGAGCATCTTTCGGGGATTATTTCTTCATATTCACATGGTATGAAGCAACGAACAGCCATTATTTCAGCACTTGTACATTCTCCCAAACTGTTGATTTTAGATGAACCTTTTGTTGGGCTAGATCCCAAAGCAACTTTCTTACTAAAGAAAATTATGCATGAGTGTGTTTCAGATGGAGGTGCTATTTTCTTTTCAACCCATGTATTGGATGTTGCGGAAAAATTATGTAATAAGATTGCCATTATCAAAAATGGAAAGTTAATCGCAAGTGGCAATACAGGAGACGTCAAAGGTAATGAATCATTGGAGGCATTTTTCATGGAGGTGCAGGGCAATGAGTAACATTTGGATACTAATTAGAGCACAATTGATAAATTTTTTTCCCATTAACCAGATTAGAGAGACGGGAAATAAAAAACAAAGTTCAATGGCTATTGCGAGTTTTGGCATAGTAACTCTTGCCTTATTTTGCTTTTTTTATAATATGCTAACAGCTAAAACATTGGTACAAGTTGGACAGCAGAACTTGATACCAGCATATATGGTCTCTGTCTCAAGTTTTTCAATATTATTTTTGACAGTATTTTATTCGAATGGCATTTTATTTGGCAGTCGAGATATGGAAATTCTCCTATCCTTACCCGTTAAAAGTTCGTATATTATCATCAGCAAGTTCATGTTTATGTACTTATTGAATTTTTTAATAGGCTTGATGTTTATGCTTCCGGGCGGAATTGTATGGGGCTTGAACGGAAGTTTAAACCTCCTACAGATTATATTGTATTTTACTTCTATAATTTTTGCCCCTTTGATCCCCATGTGTATAGCGGCATGCATGGGAATCGTTATTGTTGTCGCTTCATCTTTTTTTAAAAGGAAAAATGTTATCTCTCTTATTTTTTCATTTGCGATGCTAGGTATAATTGGATATTTTGCATTATCAGCTATGCAATCAGGTGATGAAAGTAGTATTGGGGTTACTCTAGCTAAGCAAATTACTGGACTGTATCCAATTTCTAGACTATTTATGTCATACTACGATTTTCCAATGTACTGTGGAATGGGATTTTATTTAGTTCTTTCAATAGTCGTTTTTTATCTATTTGTCAAAATTGCTTCGTTGAAGTATGGACTACTTAATACACTTGCTAATACAAAATCAAGATATGCTAATGACAAAGTATCTTATGAAAGAAAATCGGTATTTTTTGCCTTATATCAAAAAGAGCTTGGACGATTTTTAAGTTCTTATATGGCAGTCTTGAATGCTGGGCTTGGAGTGATTATCTTATGTGTCTTTAGTATATGTTTCCTGTTTAATTCTGTAGATCAAATAGGAAATTCTGCAGGAATTGAAAATATAAATGAGTATCTTTCAAACTTATCT
>JAUUNJ010000577.1 GCA_030844625.1 Roseburia sp.
GACTTGTGGTTTGTCCACTGCTCTCCTGCGAGGGATCTGCGCTACTGCTGCAAGCAGTCAGCATAAAAAGCAGAGAAAAAACGAATAGAATAGATGGAAATTTTTTCATAATTACCCCCATTTAATTTGTCACTTCCTCTTATTGTTATTTTTGTATTTTACAGATCATATAATCGATTGCATCAAGTGACTGCTGCTTTTCATGTACCTCATCAAGCAATTTGTACCGATATTTTCGCAACATCCTGATCTGCATTCCTTGATCTTCACATCCTGAAATTTTTGCGATTTCTTCTTTGCTTAATCCGGCGTTTATAAGGGAATCATAATCCGGTTTCATGAAATGGCACTCCCTCCTCAATAAAAAATATAGGTGCAGAAATGAAAGCTGTTTGCTTTATCTCTACACCTATATAATAATTTTTGAATTGAATTATATCAAATACTTAGTTTTTATGGTTTGTCCATGCCTAAAAAGCATTGAATATGTTTGATGAATTTTGTGGCTGCTAAGCTAAACGGCTGACCACGTTTCCATGCTAATACACTTGTTGCTGTAAGTGGCGGATCAAGCGGTCTGAATGTAACCTTTGATTGATCCCAGAAGGGTACAGCCCCTTCAATCACCAATGAATATGCCAAGCCTCCATTCACCATAATTGCGCTGTTCGTACTTAAATTGCTGGTAAAAACAATATCCAGTTTCTCATAGTAGTTGCCAAACCAACTTGCCAACTCACTCTGTACATTCATACGCCTTGGAAGAATCAAAGGCAGTACAGACAAATCTTTTGCGCTTACCGTTTCTTTCTTGGAGAGTGGATCATCCGATTTCATCAGAACCACCCATTTTTCCCTTATATTCAAGCGAATAAATTCATATTTTTCCATATCAACCGGCTCAAGAAGCAAACCAATATCCAGTAGTCCCTTATCCATTTGTTCCTTTACCAAATCTGCTGTGGCTGTAAAAATGTCAAAAGTAACACGGGGATATTTCTGACGAAAGGACTCAATTATTTTAGGAAGAAATTGTACAGCAGCAATTTCTCCACACCCAATGGAAATTTTACCTTCCACCTGTTCCTCTTGCTCCACTAATTCTTTTTCTGTCTTATCTACAAGCTGCAAAATTTCTTCCGCACGACGACGAAGAAGTATTCCTTCATTTGTCAATTTGATTTTCCGTGTCCCTCTATCAAACAGCTTTACACCAATATCTTCCTCCATCTGTGCAAGCTGACGTGAAAGTGTCGGTTGCGTGATATGTAAAACTTCTGAGGCTTTTGTGATACTTTCTTCCCTTACTACAGTCAGAAAATATCGAAGAACTCTAATTTCCACGAAAAATACCTCCCAAATTCATCATGCTTAATAAGCATATTTTAACGTATCTATACTCGAAAGGCAATAAAAACATCTGCTCATCGTATGCTTACCAGTAATGTAATTTTATGTAAAACTTGATAAACCCCTATCTCTCATTGATAGAGAGATAGGGGCTTTCTAATTATGCTGTCATTTCCGAAATTTCTCCGACAAAGTTATAAACAATTCGGACTTCCTGCACCTTCTGTCCGTCAATCTTCTTGACTTCGCCCACCAAAATTTTGCTGATGAGCCGGTTCAGCACCGCTTCATCCAGTTCTTCAATGGCTGCATGATCTGCTCTACAAAAACGAGTGCCAGAACT
>JAUUNJ010000031.1 GCA_030844625.1 Roseburia sp.
ATTATGGAAAATGGTCAAAGGCTAAGAGAATAATAATCAAATAAATATAAGCAAAAAGTTTGCCGATGCACCTTATTGCATTTACAGAATGAAACTGAGAAAGCACGCATTGCGTGCTTTCTCCATATGTAAAATGTGAGTGATAAAATAAACAGATAATACCGATGGTGATAAAAAATGAAGACGACAAAAGAAGTAATCATAAAATTAGTGGGATTAATGTTAATAATAGGTTTTTTGAATTCAGTTTACATAACAAAAACAAATGCTGCGCAAATGTATCTTTCAAACACGTCACTGACCTTGACAAAGGGTTCCACAAAGAAATTGAAGATAAAAAATCTTCCTGCTGTTTCACCTAAAATCAAATGGAGTACATCTAATAAATATGCAGTGACTGTGTCTAAAAAAGGAAAAGTGAAGGCTGTTAGTTATGGGGCGGCTGTTATTAAGGCTACATGTAATAAAAAGGTGTTTACATGTTCGGTCACAGTACCGGATTCCACGAGAACAGTGGCATTAAATACTAACGCAGTAACATTGGCGGAAAATACAACCTATCAATTGACAGTATCTTCTGCAAATGCAGTTCAGTATTATTCAGGCAATGAGACCATAGCCACTGTCAATTCAAAGGGACTAATAAAGGCATTAAATCCCGGTATTGTAGTTATTACGGCAAAATCTTCTGCTGGATATGCAAAGTGTACGGTGACAGTTACTTCCAATGATGTAAATGCTGTATCTGCATCATGGATAACTAATAAAAAAGCTGCGGCAATCAGAAGATTGACAAAAAAGAATAATTTTGTGTATGACAATATAACGTGGGCAAAAGGGAAAAATATAACATTTAAAATTGCTAATGTTGATGAAAAAACAGTAAAAAGCTGTGTTTGGAGTATATCTGATGCATCAGTTGTGTCAAAGCCTGTAGCAGCTTCCGATTGCAAAATAAAGGCATCGGCAAAGACATTAAAAGCAGGAACAGCAACAATAACGGCTGTTGTAACGGATAATAGTGGAGTAAAAAGAATATATACCAATTATATATATGTTTCCAGCCCTTCTATTAATACAAAAAATTTGACTTTACTGGGACCATCTGCCGGAAGTAACAGGCAGCAGTTTATATCTTTTGAGGGGTTAAGTAAATACAGTAAAATCGAATGGACCAATTCGAATGATGCGTGCACAACAATCAGCGGGTATCATTCCAAGGCGGCAGTATGGGGAGTACAGCCGGGCAGCGGAACAATTACAGCTTCTGTGGACGGGAAAACATATAAAATAAATTATATTGTAAAGAATCCTTATTTTGGAAAAATGACATCTGTAATCGCTAAAGGAAAAAAGACAAAAATAAATATTGGTGGGGCAGAAGGAATTACTCCGGCTTATTCCAGCAGAAATAACAGTATCGCAACAGTCGATTCAACAGGAAATATAACCGGAAAGAAAGCAGGGGTTACATATGTAGATGTACGTTTGGGAAAGATGTGGTTCAGTTATAGAGTTGAAGTTGCAGCAAAAGGAATGAAAACCATTATAAAACGTGCAAATTACATAGTAAACAATTGGAAGTACAGCCAGAAAAAGAGGATGAAATCCAAATATTATGATTGTTCATCTTTGGTCTGGAAAGGATACAAGGCATATAAAAAATATCATAAAAAGCTGGGAAGTTCAAAAAGTGCATTGCCGGCAGGAGAGTTATTTGATTATTTATATGCAAAGAAACAAATAATATATCTGGGATATACATCTGTGGATGATTTGCAGCCTGGAGATCTGATTTTTTATGGAGATTATTCCAGTGCTGTAAAATACAGTACACCGGGAAGAACATTGGATATCTATCATGTGTCAATGTACGCTGGTGCGGGAAGTGTAGTCGAAAAGGGAGGCCAGAGCATTAATTATAATAATACACAGCATATTGTGGGAATAGGGCGAGTGGTAAAATAATGGAATACAATATTGGAAATATCGTTATGTTGAAAAAAGGGCATCCTTGTGGGACTAATGAATGGGAAATTATCAGAACCGGAGCAGACTTTAAATTAAAGTGCCGGGGATGTGGAAGAATCGTTATGGTGCCACGAAAAGCCTTTGAAAAAAGTGTAAAGAAAATACTGGAAGAGAACTAAGTGGGAGAACCTTTGCTGTGAAAATACAGGGAGGTTCTTTTTTTATCAAACAGGTATTGACAAATGCAAAAAAAGTTGTATTATTGTATTAACTACATAATACAATAATACAAAAGGAGGGAGATATATGGCATGGAGCTTTAAGAACGACAGACCAATATATACACAGCTTTTAGAACAGATAGAGCAGAAAATTATTTCCGGTGAGTATCCAGCCGGAAGCAGAGTTCCGTCGGTAAGGGAGCTGGCAGCAGAGGCAGCGGTAAATCCCAACACGATGCAAAGAGCCATGGCAGAACTTGAGAATAGGGGATTGATTATCACCAATAGAACATCAGGCAGAATGGTTACTGAAGATGCACAGATATTGGTTGAGATGAAAAATGATAAGGCGTTAGGGTATACAGAAGAATATATGGGAAAAATGACAGAATTAGGTTATGGACAGAAAGAAATCATTGAATTAATAAAGAAGGGAGAAAATGAATGAGCGTATTGTTTCAATGCAAGGATTTAGTCAAAAAATATGGCAGTTTCAGAGCTCTTAATGGGTTGAATCTTGAAGTGGAAAGTGGACAGATTATTGGTTTGTTAGGACCAAACGGAAGCGGAAAGACTACACTTATTAAGATTGCTAATGGGTTATTGACTCCTACAGAGGGTGAAATAACAATTAAGGGAAATAAGATAGGAAAGGAGACAAAGAAAATTGTTTCATATCTTCCGGAGAGAACATATCTTAACAACTGGATGAAGGTCAAGGATATGATAGCCTTCTTTGAGGATTTTTATGCGGATTTTGACAGTAATAAGGCATATGATATGCTTGAGAAATTAAACATTAATAAAAACGATAAGCTAAAAACAATGTCAAAGGGAACAAAGGAGAAAGTTCAGCTTATCCTTGTAATGAGCAGAAATGCAGATTTGTATTTCCTTGATGAGCCGATTGGAGGAGTAGATCCGGCAGCAAGAGACTATATTCTGAACACCATTATTACCAATTACAATCCACAGGCTTCAGTGATTATATCTACACATCTTATTTCAGATATAGAAAATATACTTGACGATGTTGTAATGATTAAAAACGGTGAGCTTGTTATGCATAAAAAGGTAGATGAAATCAGAGAAGAATATGGCAAGTCAGTCGATGAAGTGTTCAGGGAGGTGTTCAGATGTTAGGGAAATTGATTAAAAATGAGTTCAAAGCAACGAGCAGAAATTTTATTCCGGTATATATAATCATGATTGTTGTTACAATATTTTTTAAAATAACGATGGAAATTCAGGAAAGTGCAGGTATTGAAAGCAAACTTCTTGATATATTAGGCGGTTTATTGATGATTACGTATATAATAGCACTTATTGCTGTTATTATAGGAACAATTATATTAATTATTAAAAGATTTTATGATAATATGCTGAAGGATGAGGGATACTTATCATTCACATTGCCTGTATCGACAGGTCAGCATCTGGCAAGCAAGACAATTGTCAGTTATGTTTGGATGCTGGTATCAATTATTCTTGTGATAGCAGCGGTTATGGTTATTCCATTGGGACACGGTATCTATTCTGAAATATTCAAGGAACTTGGTGTAATAATTGATGGCATTACAGAGATGGGATGGTGGCACTATGTTGTAGAAGTGGCACTGATGTGTATTGTATCTATATATAGTTATATTATGATGGGATATACCTGTTTCAGCGTGGGGCAGAATTTTAATAAGCATAGAATTGTTGGCGCGTTTATTACATACATAGTTATTTATGTAATATCACAGGTATTGAATTCAGTGGTTATGGTATATTTGATGGGAGTAGATCTTAATGATGAGATATCGGTAATGTCGAACGTTTTCCATCCGCTTATGATATATTCATTGGTATTAGCAATAATAGAGTCGGTAGTTTTTACCATAATTACTTATGTAATGTTAAATAAAAAACTTAACTTGGAATAAATTCATCAACACAGCAGTGATTTGTTTTGAAAAAAGATAAAATTTTGAAAAAGCCCTTGCGAATAGGGCTTTTTTATGTTATTATCATGGTTCGTGATATATATTATTGCGTCATAATGTTACAACATTATGAATCCTTGCTTTTCCAAATAGCAGTGTTTTAGGAAAGGCCAGAGACCAAAAGGAGGTAAAAAGCATGAACAAATATGAATTAACAGTTGTTGTTAGTGCAAAACTTGAAGATGAAGGAAGAGCAGCTGAGCTAGATAAGGTAAAGGCACTTATCGAAAAGTTTGGTGGAACAATCACTAACGTTGATGAAGCTGGAAAGAAGAAATTAGCTTACGAAATCCAGAAGATGTCAGAAGCTTATTATTACTTCATTGATTTTGATACTGATAACACGGATTGTCCTAGCGAGTTAGAAAGCCAGCTTCGTATTATGGAAAATGTTATCAGATTCATGACTGTTGCAGTTGAGGCATAGTTTGATACATTTAAGAGAGGTATAATATGAATAAAGTTATTCTTATGGGTCGTTTGACTCGTGATCCTGAAGTAAGATATTCTACATCAGGAGATAATCAGTTGGCTATTGCAAGATATACTTTAGCAGTAGATCGAAGATTTAAAAGAGATGGAGATAATCAGACTGCTGATTTTATCAGATGTGTTGCATTTGGCAGAAGCGGCGAGTTTGCTGAAAAATATTTCCGTCAGGGAACAAAGATAGTTGCAGAAGGTCGTATTCAGACCGGCAGTTATCAGGACAAGGATGGCAAGACAGTTTATACAACAGAAGTTGTTGTTGAAAATCAGGAATTTGCTGAGAGTAAGGCAGCATCAGATAACAATAGTTATCAGCCACAGCCGGCAGCATCAGCACCGACAGCTCCGGCAGGAGATGGATTTATGAACATTCCTGACAGTGTAGATGATTCAGGTCTGCCATTTAACTTTTAATAGTTCTAAGTATTAGAACAGTTTTTAACGAATATAGGAGGTCAAGTTATGCCATATAATAAGAGTGAAAGACCGGATTCTCCAATGAGAAGAAGAGGCGGTCGTAGAAGAAAAAAAGTTTGTGCATTCTGCGCTAACGAAAATAAGGCAATCGATTATAAAGATGTAGCTACATTAAAGAGATATGTATCTGAAAGAGGAAAAATTCTTCCTAGAAGAATTACAGGTAACTGTGCAAGACATCAGAGAGCTCTTACAACAGCTATTAAGAGAGCAAGAAATATTGCCCTTATGCCATATACAGTGGAATAATCGTGAAACAACGAACAAAGCGTTATTCGCGATAGAAATAAAAAGAAAACAGATGATTCTTTCATTATGCTTGCATGAAATGACTGGATCATCTGTTTTTTTTATTTTGCAGTATCAGTCACAGATTGTGACGATAACGTCTCCCATGAAAATCAATTGACTTTTACTATAAAGAAAGTTATTATAAAACAGTATAGATAATAGAAACCAATGAGCGAGAGTAGTATCTAATCGTCTTATATGTTCAGAGAGTTGCAGATGATGGGATTGCAATCATATATGATTAGAGAATGGACTTGTGAGGGCGAACTGAAGTATAGGATATGTAGGGGAGACGGAAGCCAACCGTTATCATAGGCGATACATGACTGTGTATTAGAGTGCATTTAGAAATAAATGAATTTAGGTGGCACCGCAGGAGATTTTGCTCTTGTCCTGATTATAATTAGGATAGGAGTTTTTTGCATTATAAGGAGATTAAGTGGACTTTCTACTTTTATATAAAACAAAAGGAGGATATATTTATGACGGAGAAGAAAATTCCATACAAAATTTACTTAGAAGAAAGTGAACTGCCAAAGCGATGGTACAATGTCCGTGCGGATATGAAGAATAAGCCGGCACCGTTGTTGAATCCGGGAACATTAAAACCGATGGAATACGAGGATTTAAGGCCGGTGTTCTGTGATGAATTAATTAAGCAGGAACTGGATGACACAACACCATATTTTGATATTCCGGAAGAAATACTTGATTTTTATAAGATGTACAGACCGGCACCGTTGGTCAGAGCGTATTTTCTGGAAAAGGCTCTCGGTACACCTGCAAAGATTTATTACAAATTTGAGGGGAACAATACATCGGGAAGTCACAAACTGAATTCGGCAATTGCTCAGGCATATTATGCGAAAAAGCAGGGACTGAAAGGTGTTACTACAGAGACCGGGGCAGGTCAGTGGGGGACAGCGTTGTCAATGGCATGTTCATACTTTGACCTGGATTGTCAGGTATACATGGTAAAGGTGTCCTATGAGCAGAAACCATTCAGGCGTGAAGTTATGAGAACATATGGAGCATCTGTTACACCGTCTCCATCTGATAAAACAGAAGTTGGAAGAAAGATTCTGAAAGAGTTTCCGGGAACAACAGGAAGTCTTGGCTGTGCAATTTCGGAGGCTGTGGAAGCTGCCACAACTCAGGAAGGATACCGCTATGTTCTTGGTTCCGTATTGTCACAGGTACTTCTTCATCAGACTGTAATTGGACTGGAAACAAAAGCAGCACTTGATAAATATGACATTAAACCGGACATTATTATCGGATGTGCCGGCGGCGGATCCAATCTTGGAGGACTTGTTTCTCCGTTTATGGGAGAAAAGTTAAGGGGAGAGGCTGACTACAGAATTATCGCAGTAGAACCGGCTTCATGTCCCAGCCTTACAAGAGGTAAATATGTATATGATTTCTGTGATACTGGAATGGTATGCCCTCTGGCGAAAATGTACACATTAGGAAATGGATTTATTCCATCCGCAAATCATGCCGGAGGTCTGAGATACCATGGAATGAGTTCCATATTGTCGCAGCTTTATGATGATGGACTTATGGAAGCTGTTTCCGTAGAGCAGACAGAAGTATTTGAAGCTGCTACAAAATTTGCAAGAGTAGAAGGAATCCTTCCGGCACCGGAGAGCAGTCATGCAATTAAAATTGCAATAGATGAAGCGCTTAAGTGCAAGGAAACAGGTGAAGAAAAAACAATCGTATTTGGTCTTACAGGGACAGGATATTTTGATATGGTTGCATATGAGAAATTTAACGATGGAGTGATGAGTGATTACATCCCGACAGATGAAGATCTGGCAAAAGGTTTTGCAACAGTACCAAAGATTCCGGAACTTAACCAGTAAAATTCATGGAATAAAATATAATAGCTATTATTAGAGGATGACCTTAATGGGTCATCCTTTTTGTGATGAATAAATGGCGGACTGTTAAGTTTTTGCTTGTAAATTTAATATAAAAGTAATATAATTCCCATGAACATACAATAATAAAAAATGTAATTTTTTTGAAAAGATGCAATATTTTTCAGTGTTCCTGCGTTTAATATGTAGTGCAGAACCAATTGGGGTATGTTCTGGGGAAAGGAGAAATCAATATCTTATGAAAGATATGATGAAAAATTTGTTTGAAAAAGGAATATTGTGGATATTGCTGGCTATGATGCTTATCATAACAATCTCTTCCTTTGGAATTATATATGGCAGTAAAACACCATTTATCAGTGAATGGAAATATCCATCGGTTATTGTAGTGATAGTTTCCATTTTTTTGTGTATGCTATTTTTTTGTATTTCTTTACAATTAAAACTTCTGAACAAAAAGAAAATATTCTCTTTCCAAATCATATTGTGGACGGTTCTTCTCATCGGGCAAATATGGCTTATCTGTAATTTTGACGTGAATCAGGTTACAGATGCATATATGATTCATGATCAGGCAAGGGCAATTGCTGACGGTATTCAGGATAAAATTGATGTGACCACATCGTACTTTAGAATATATGGAAATAACAATTTTTCTGTAATTTTTTTAATTGCCTTTTATAAATTGATCCATGTATTGGGAATATCTGGTGAATCCAATATTCTGCTGGGTGTTCTGGACTTGGTTTGTATTGACCTGTCAATCTTTTTCTTATGGAGAACATCAAAATTATTAAAGGGTTCCGGCTTTGCAACTAAAATTCTGCTGATTAGCGTAATGAATCCATTTAGCTATGTAATTTTATATTGGTCTTATACTTTAGTGTACAGTCTGCCATTAACTATGGGTATTGTGTATCTGGCTGTATGTGTTGATAAAAAGCAATTATCTGATCTTCAAAAAATAATTGTATACGCAGCCATAGGTGTTATGACAGTTGCCGGATATTATATCAGACCAACGGTTGTTATTCCGGTAATTGCACTGATAATATTTCGAATATTCAATTTTGAAGTTGGAAGAGCTAATATTAAAAAAGCGGTATTGCCCATAATATTTTTTGTGTTATTCTCTTTTATTACGTTTGTTTCCATAAAAGCAACTATGAATTATTATGTGGAAAAAACAGATAGTAACTTTCCGGTTACCCACTGGGTTATGATGGGACTGCGTGATGATGGAATTGTTACTCCTCAAGACATTTATTTTACCAACAGTTTTCAAACTACAGATGAAATGTGGGATGCAAATATTCGTGAAATAAAAAATATATTATCAGAGTACAATGGAGTTACATTTGCAAAACATGTCGTAAAAAAGATGCAGAAAACATGGTCAGAAGGAACCGGAACATATCAGGGACTATGGGTGGCAGATCGGAAATTGACGGGAAACTGGCATTGGATTTGTGGACAAAAAGCAGATTTTATGATTATCTACTGCCAGGCTTTCAGAGTGTTAATTTTATTATTGGCAACAATCAATATATGGCTGCAGATTAGAAATGTGAGAAAAGATAAACATTTCTGGCTTTTTGCGTTGGTGTTATTGGGTGCGATAGTGTTTTATCTCATTTGGGAAGCAAAGGAGATCTATTGCGTTCCATTTCTTCCATTTTTGTTTTTGCTGGCAGGAGATTCTGTGGATTATTTTGAATGTAAAAGGAAAATTCTTATTAAGCCGGCACAAAAAGTCACAATAGTGCTGATTGCAGCCACCTTATTACTGGGAATTGGCAGTTATAATGTTCTGACTGTAAAAAATATGGAGTGGAATGATTATACTATTTACTCAGAGTGTAATGGATTTTATCTGTATCGGGATTCTATAGCCTCTCTATCAAGAGACAATATGAAATTATCCCAGACATTCTACGCAGACAAAGCGTTTTCAAAAATAATGATTCAGTCTTTTCCATTAGATATAGGAAGGGAATGTCAATATAAAATAGAGGTTTTAAATGATAAGGAAAAGGTAATAAAAGAAGCGATTATATCAGAGGAAGATGTAAGTCAGGGGAAAGTTGTTGTTACAGTTCCCCGTCAGAAACAGACAACCAAAACTTTATATAAAATTATAATTTCACCGGTCAAGCCGGGAACAACAGACAGCGTTCGCTGGACCTGGTTACGCTCTAAGGCGAGTAATCAATATGAGGGAAAGGCTTATCTGGGAGAGACCGAAATGCCGGATTTGAATATACGTGTTTATAATCAATATAAAGCACCTTACATGAAGCAGTGGAAATATGCTTTATGTTTTGGTGTGATATTAATAATAGAAGGATTTTTTATTTTACAATTGAGAAGAAATCAATTTATGGAGGAAAATTGAAATGAATAATTTAGCTACGTTATATATCATTATACCTTGTTATAATGAAGAGGAAGTATTGCCTATTACAGGACCCTTGTTTTTACAGAAACTTACAAGTCTGATAGAACAGAAAAAGATTGATTCGAAAAGCCGAATTATGTTTGTTAATGATTGCAGTAAGGATAAAACATGGGATGTTATTTGTCAATTTGCAGCCAGTGATGAACATTATATCGGCATCAGTCAGAGTAGAAACCGTGGTCATCAGAATGCGGTACTTGCAGGACTTATGGAAGCAAAAGATATGTGTGATATAACCATTTCAATTGATTGTGACGGACAGGATGATATTAATGCCATGGATCAGATGATTGATTTGTTTTATAAAGGAAATGATGTTGTTTATGGAGTACGCAACAATCGTGACACGGACTCCGTCTTCAAAAGAGTGACGGCAGAAGGCTTTTATAAAGTTATGAACTGGATGGGGGTTGAAACTGTTTTCAACCATGCTGATTACCGGCTGCTTTCCAGCAAAGTTTTAAATGCCTTTGCAGATTTTAAAGAAGTAAATATCTTTTTACGTGGAATGATTCCGCTGGTAGGATATCAGAGCACCAGTGTGTATTACAAAAGAGAGGAACGTGTTGCGGGGGAAAGCCACTATCCGTTGAAGAGCATGGTAAAGCTGGCGGTCGATGGAATTACAAGTTTATCGGTCAAACCAATTCACATGATAACAAGTTTCGGATTTTTTGTTTCGATTTTAAGTTTTATTGGTATTATCTGGTCTGTGATTTCTTTCTTTTTAGGAAGGACTGTTATGGGATGGGCAAGCACAACCTGCATTATATGTTTTTTTGGGGGTGTTCAGTTATTGGCACTGGGTATCATTGGAGAGTATATCGGAAAGATATATATGGAAACAAAAGGAAGACCAAGATACATTATCAGTGAACGGACATACGGTGACACAAAAAAAGAAAATAAATAACAGGAGAAAGGGTGACTTTAACAGGGTCATCCTTTTTGATTTTAGTTGTGTAAAAATGAAAATATTTTAAATGTGTGTAACCAATTACAAAAAAATGATAGATTATAAGTAAGGAAGTGAAAAAACGAAGGAGAATCCATGGAAGATATTGAAATAATTGAAATGTATTGGGCGCGTAACGAGCAGGCAATAGAGGAAACAGACTTAAAATATGGAAAGTTATGTAAACAATTAGCTAGGAATATATTATTTAACTTAGAGGATGTAGAAGAGGTGATGAATGAAACCTATTTAGGTGTGTGGAATACTATTCCGCCGAACAGACCAAAGTATCTGAAGACTTTTGTCTGTAAAATAACAAAGAATATAGCAATGGCAAAAGTAAGATATTATCATGCAGACAAAAGAAGAACAGAAGGAATGGTATCTCTGGATGAAATTGAAGATATTGTTTCGGGGAAAAACAATATAGAAGAGGAATACGAAAAGAAGGAGATATCCGGTTTTATCAGTGAATACCTACGCATGTTGGATATGGAAAAAAGAAACATATTTTTAAATCGTTATTGGTATCACAACTCTATGGCTGAAATTGCAGAGATATATGGAATAAGCGAAAGTAAAGTTAAAACAACATTATTTAGAACACGCAGAAAGTTGAAAGAGTATCTGAAGAATAAGGGGGTGGAATTATGACCAGGGAAACCCTGTTGGAGTATATCAATAATGTAGATGAGGATTTGATCGAGAAAGTACCTACAGAGAAAATTAATAAAAAGTCTGAAAAAGAAGTTGAAAGGCAATCAAAAAAGAATAGGACTTCAATGAGAACAAGAGTGATAAAATACATATCTTTGGCTGCCTGTTTTGTGGTGCTTATAGGAATAGGAACTGTAGGGCTTAAAGAACTAAAAGAAAAAGAAAGCAAACTTGCAAAAGGGGAGAATGTTACCTTTTATGAGACTGATATTACAAAGAAAGAATTATCTGGTGGGACAGAATTTTTTTACAACAATACAAACTATAAAGTTGTGGAAAGTCAGGATTTTCTCACATCCAATAGTCTTCCCACGGCAGTGGAAAAAACAGAAATGGGTAAGTGTCTGCAAAATAACATAGGAGATTTGCAGAATAACACAATTTTAGGAGATATTTACGAGTATAAGGGCTGTAATGATTTGTCGGTTCTGATCTTAAAAATGTCGGATGGAACATATAAGATGGCAGTGGATGAAGAAAAATATGAAAAATAAGGGGAGAATAAAATGAATCAAAAAGTTTTAGCGGTGTTATTTCTCGTAATAATCGTTTTACCGGGATGCAGGAATAATGACCTGATAAAGTCTGCAAATAAGGAAGAAAGCGAAAGGGCTGTTAAAGCAGAGGAAACCACGGTTGAAAAAAGCGGCGAACTGGTTTTAGTAGATGGCAAAATTACGAAGGGTATGAAAGAGTGGCAGTCTTTTTTGCAAAAGACAGAGAATACTTTGAAGCAGCCGGTAGAAATAACCATAAAACAATATTATGATGAAGGATCCGAAGCTACCGTATCTGTATTGAAATATGATGGAAAAGAATATACTTTTTACTATTTGTCAGATGAAAGCGATGTGTACCACTATAAATATTTAATAGAAAGAAGTGGAAGACTGACCAACGCAGCAGTTGGTGATCGGATTTTTTATCTGGTAAATGACACAAGCGTTACATATGCACAGTTAGCGTGGAGTGTTTTGAGCAGTAGTAGTTATGATTGGATTGATCATGTAATGGTATTCTGGGAGATTTGTGACAATGCACCACTGGTTAACATAAGTCGGAACAGAACAGTATATCCATCTCCTTATGTGGAGAATGAAAATGAATTACTCATTCAACAGGACTGGCTGAAATAAAATAAGAGGGGCACGTAATACGTGCTCCTCTTATTTTTGTAAATTACATATTCTCCAAATCTTCCTGATCAACAATCCTAATGCCGTTCTTTTTAAGAAGTGAAGCAACTTTGTCATTGTCCTGAACACGGAAAATCATTAAGGCATCTTCGGCTTCCCTTGAAAGGAATGCGTAAACATAATCAACACTAATGTCTTCTGTAGCCAATGTCCCCATTACTTTGGCCATTGCACCGGGAGTATCTGGAATTTTAACACCAATAACGGGTGTAATCTTACAAATCCAGTCATGATCTTTTAAAAGGGTCAATGTATTAAATGGATCATTAACGATTAGGCGGATAATTCCATAATCGCTGGAATCGGCAACTTCAACAGCCCGCAGGTCAATATTGTTTTCAGCAAGAAAACTGGTTAGATCCGCAAGATTGCCCGGTTTATTTACAATAAAAACTGATATCTGATGAATATACATATTTCTACCTCCTTATATTTTGCGGTTATCAATTACACGAATAGCTTTACCTTCGGAACGAGCAATGGTTTTTGGCTGTACAAGAGTAACTTTTGCATAAATACCGAGCATACTCTTAAGTGCAGAAACAATCTCTTTTTCTTTCTTTTCAATGGCGCTGACTGTGTCAGAGAACATTTCCGGAGTCATTTCAACTTTAACTTCCAAAGTATCACTATTGTTTATACGGTCTACCACTAATTGGTAATTGGATGGCATACCCTGTTTTATAAGAACTTCTTCTACCTGTGAAGGATAAACATTAACGCCCTTAATAATAAGCATATCATCGGTTCTTCCCATAAGTCTGTGAATACGGGCATGGGTACGTCCGCATTTACATTTTTCATGGGTAATGTATGTAATATCTTTGGTGCGGTATCTGATGAGAGGAAATGCCTCCTTGGCAAAACTTGTAAATACCAGTTCACCAATCTGTCCGTCAGGAACCGGTTCTAATGTTTCGGGATCTACAATTTCTGGAATAAAGTAATCCTCACATATATGCATACCGTCCTGCTCCTGACATTCAAAGGAAACACCAGGTCCTTCAATTTCTGTTAAGCCATAAATGTCGTATGCCCTAATTCCCAGCCTGTTTTGAATATCATCTCTCATTTCTTCGGACCAGGCTTCTGCCCCGAAAATACCGGCTTTTAATTTAATCTGGTCTTTAATTCCTCTTTCTTCAATAGATTCAGCCAGATAAGCAGCATAAGATGGCGTACAACATAAAATGGTGGAACCTAAATCGGTCATAAATTGCAACTGTCTGTCTGTGTTACCTGATGACATAGGAAGTGTAAGGCACCCGACTTTGTGAGAACCTCCGTTTAAACCCGGACCTCCTGTAAATAAACCATAACCATAACTTACATGGCAGACATCTTCATTGGTTCCGCCGGCAGCAACAATTGCTCTGGCACATCCATTTTCCCAGTTGTCAATGTCTTTGTGCGTATAAAAATCAACAACTCTTCTTCCGGTAGTTCCGGATGTGGACTGAATACGTACACAGTCCTGAAGAGGAAT
>JAUUNJ010000578.1 GCA_030844625.1 Roseburia sp.
AAAAGAATGATGTTTATGTCAGTTCCTTTTATTATTGGAATAATCATAGATATCCAATATCAAGGAATAGGCTGTTGGATCGCATGGGGGATATGGCTTATTATGTTTGTTTTGTTGCTTGTTGATAGACATAAAAGAGAACGTTAAATTCCAGTTGTGCGCCCAGCTAAGGGTGTGTAGTCAAGCCGGTGGGAATCCGGTTTATCCAAGGTTTAGCCAACCAGATAATAGCGAGTCTTGGGATGATGTCGGTAACGCATCTGACAAGCGTAGACAGCAAGAAAGCAGGGTTGAATAGTGATTGAGCTTCGAAATGTTAACTTCAGTCGGTCGACGTCTTAACTGGTGCGGAAGACAATACCATGTAATACGATATGGCGAGTATTATGTGGCACTGCGGAGTCAGAGAAAGGATGTAGTTGTGGAGAATATTTGTTATGATTAGAAAGTTGCTGAAAGGAGATATCGATAGAATTGCTGACATATGGTTAAAGACAAATCTGAAAGCACATTATTTTATTTCCAATCAATACTGGAAAAGTAATTATGAATTAGTAAAAGAAATGATGTCACAATACGAAGTTTATGTGTTTGAAGCAGATAAAATGATACAAGGATTTGTAGGACTAAATGATAAATATATAGAAGGTATTTTTGTCTCCGATGAAATGCAGTCATGTGGCATAGGTAAGCTTTTATTAGATTATGTTAAGGATAAAAAAGTTAGCTTACGATTAAATGTATACCAGAAGAATGCCAGAGCAATTTCTTTTTACCAAAGAGAAGGGTTCATTATTCAATGTGAAGGCTTGGATGAAGCTACTGGTGAAAAAGAGTACACTATGCTATGGAAACGAAAATAGGAATCGGAATTTATCAGAAAATGAAGAATAGTTGAAATGGAGGCGCTATAATAACATGAAGATTGAAGGGAACCAGAAAGAACTGGATGCAATGGTAGAATTTCATAAGGGAAACCGTGTCGAGGGACTGAGACTGCAAGAAGAATTTGCAGCGGAATTTCGTAAGGAGTATAAAGACAAAGATCACTGTCCTTGCCTGAAAGCCTGTCGTTATCACGGAAACTGTAAGGAATGTGTAGCAATCCACAGAGCGCATCAGGAACATGTTCCTAATTGTATGCGACCATTGATTAATAAAAAATTGAAATTGATGTCAGAATTAACAGAGCATACCTTGGCAAATGAAATAGAAGCTCCACATGAGATTTTAAGAAAATAGGCAAGTCAAATTCAAGTTTGTCGAACACATGAAACTTTGAATTTTGCGGGGTGAATCTGATATATGAAATATTGGGAAATCTGCTGACATCAGCAGATTTTATCACGTGAGAAAGACAAGAAACGGTAAATAATTTCAGGACACTATCTCGCTTTTTTTGAACATAAATTGCGAGGTTGCTACAAAAGATATCCTTTATATTAATAATTAGGAGATGAAGTATGGATTGGATAAATAGACTTAATAGTGCAATCAATTATATGGAAGAACATATAAAGAATGAGATTGATATGGAAGAGGTTGGGAAAATAGCAGGCTGTTCTTCGTATCACTTTCAGAGAATGTTTACATATATGGCAGATATTACGTTGTCGGAATATATTCGCAGAAGGAGAATGTCACTTGCGACAGTTGATTTGCTTTCAG
>JAUUNJ010000579.1 GCA_030844625.1 Roseburia sp.
TGGTGGGAGTTCGATTCTCTCATCCCCTGCTCTAAAAACACCGAATTTACGGTGTTTTTTTTGTGCCGTGTTGCATTTCGTGTTGCATATTTTCAAAATAGTTAATAGCTATATTACTCATTTTCTTTTTTGAATCTTCTAAGGTATGCCGATACACATCTTTTAATACTCTGTCGTTTCCCCAACCGCCAGCCTGCATGATATAAGCATCAGGTATTCCCAGCGCATGCTGTATGCTTGCAGAGTAGTGACGCAAATCATGGAAGCGGAAATGCTCAATACCGGCATTATTTAGCACATGTTCAAAACGTGATGTAATAATGTTTGGTGTCATATTTACCCCATTCTTCGGCAGTGCCATAAATGCATCTACAACAAACTGTGGAACTGGGACAAAACGATCACCAGCATATGATTTTGGTGCTTTTACAATCCATTTATTATCAGGAGATAGAACCATTGTTTTACTTATATGAACTACATTGTTTTCAAAGTCTGACTTCCTTAATGCTGATATTTCCCCACGCCGCATCATGCCAAATGCTCCTAAATAAATTGGGACTTCCATTTCTGTACCCTTTGCAGCTTCTATTAATAATTTAATATCGCACTCTGATGGTATGTTTCTTTCAACCCGTTTCTTTTTCGGAAGAGTAGTATTTAAAATAACATTCTGGTCATATCTTTTTAGTACTGCTGTAATGAGCCCGTGGCGATCACGTACAGTTTTGGGTGATAATGTTCCAGAGATAGAATTGATATATTGTTGGACGATTTTTTGATTGATATCCTTTAGTTTGTAATTATTAAGCATAGAAAACTCTTTTTGCATGCTTCTATATTTCCTTATTGATGCAGGAGACAGAATTTGAGAGCGTTCAGATATATATGCGTCCATTGCTTCTCCAAAGGTCAATTTGTAGCTTGAAAGATTGCTTTGCTCTTTCTTGTTGGCATATTCTGCAGCCATAGCCTCGCATCTTCTTTTCCCGGCTGGGCTTGGATCATCACATGTAAATGATTCATAAATACGTTTCTTTTTTATATTTCCGTCTTTCTCAGTAACATATTCATAGTGACTAAACACTAAACATCTCCAAGATCCAGAAGGTAATTTTTTTGCAGTTGCCATAGTATCATCCTCCTTAAAAATAGGTATAAAAATAACAGCCAGCAGAGAACATTTGTTCCGCTTGCAGTTGGCTGCTCCGAATGATACAATATGCTTGTGTAGGGCATTGCATCTTCGGAGCAATGTGTTTCGCCTTTGGTATTCCAATACCAGGGGCGATTTTATTTAGAGCTTCTTTTGTATATAATTTCTCCATTATATCTTATATCATATAAGTCGAATCCAGATTTATAATTTTTAAAGCGAAGTGTGGCAGTCTTATTTGAAATAGTTAGGGTGTACTCTGCCTTTTTTAAGACTCCGTCTTCAGAATAAGTTATGCATCCGAAATTAGTGCTTTCATAAATTGGAATACCATATTTGTAAGGAGCTTTTTTCTCATTTTCATTTTTGAAAATATAATAAAATTCATGTTTGTCTTGATCATATTGAATATAAGATAATGGTATATTATATGAGCTATTGGATAATGGTCTAAATACAATTTGTTCTAATGGAAACAAGTATTTGCGATTAATATTTAATTTTAAAA
>JAUUNJ010000032.1 GCA_030844625.1 Roseburia sp.
GCTCGCCGGGCTCATAACCCGGAGGTCATAGGTTCAAATCCTATTCCCGCAACTCAATGCCCAGTTAGCTCAGTTGGTAGAGCAGAGGACTGAAAATCCTCGTGTCTCTGGTTCGATTCCGGAACTGGGCATTTTTGCGTTATAATGAGATATGAGAATGTAGAACATTTGTAAAAAAGAAAACAGAAAGTCAGAATAGATCGTTTGCGAAATTATTTGGCTTTCTGTTTTCTTTTTGATGAATTTGCGTCTGTATTCATATAGAGAATTGACTAAAATTTGACTTTTATATAATAGATTATAATGATTAAATATAGTTAAATTAATGTTATGATAAATCATATATGGAGATTGTTATGCGTTACAAAATTTTGATAATAGATGATGAAAAAATGTTAACAGACTTACTTGCACAGCATTTTGATGATAAAGGATATATTGTTTATACGGCTAATAATAGCGTAGATGCAATTACCGGATTGGAGAATAAACCGGATTTAATTTTGATGGACATTAATATGCCGAATATGGATGGACTGACATTATGCAGGAACATACGAAATCATGTGATATGTCCAATAATTTTTTTGACTGCACGAATTACTGAGCAGGATAAAATAAATGGTTTAAGAATTGGAGGAGATGATTACATAACAAAGCCTTTTAGTCTTCAGGAACTGACTGCAAGAGTTGAAGCACATTTAAGACGTGATTTGAGAAATCGCACAGTTCCCGAGGTGATTTCTTCCCAGGGATTAATTGTTAATATGTCAGAGAAAACTGTATTTTACGAAGGAGTTGAGATCAGTCTGTCAAAAAGAGAGTTTGACATTATAGAATTTCTTTTAATGAATTCTAATCAGGTATTTGATAGAGAACGAATCTATGAAGCTGTATGGGGTTTTGATGCAGAAGGAGATAGCAGTGTTATCAAGGAGCATATACGAAAAATTAGAGCAAAATTAGTTCAGGTAACAGGAAAAGAATATATAGAAACAGTTTGGGGAATGGGATACAAATGGAAAAAATAAAAAAGCAGAAAGAAAATAAAAAACGAAAATCATTGAGGAAATCATTTATTTTTGCTGTGTTGTATACGGTAACAATTGTTGTAATCTTTTCGGGAATTACAATTTGGGGATGTGTAAAATTTAAAAATTGGCTATTGCCGGATTCTAATCAGGTAGGTTTAAATGTGAAAAAAATATATGATGATGGTTCGGAAGTTGACCAGTATATGATGATGGATTTTGGAAAGGGGCAAGAGCAGACTGTTTTAGAAAAAAGAGAGGAAGAAAAGGAATCTATAGATCAAAATAAAGAGGATAATAAGACAGAAGAGGAACATACAGTCATTCGGGAAAAGAGTGATGAGATTATTTTTAATATTCAACTGATAGCACAAGAGGATGAAAAAGAAGAAAATCGAGAAACACAGCCTAACGAAAAAAACGTGGAATATTCTGTAGACAAAATTGAAAATAGTTATGAAGCACTTACACCTAAAAAGAAGATGGCATATACAGGTGCCTCAGTGGCTATGGTAGGATTTCCTTTAATTTATTCTGTAGTGGGTATTTTATTATGTGGATTCTGGTTTTATAAAAAGAAACTTGACCAACCAATAAAAATTTTGGCTGATGCAACAGATAATATTGCAAATCAGGATCTTGATTTTACAGTTGAATATAATGGAAAAGATGAAATGGAAGCATTGTGCGACTCTTTTGAAAAAATGCGTCAGGCATTATATGAAAATAATAAAAAACTATGGGATATGCTGGAAGAAAGAAAAATGCTCCAAGCATCAGTGGCACATGATTTGCGAAATCCCATTGCCATTATTGAAGGATATACAGAGTATCTCCAAATGCATTTGTCTACTGGAAAACTGAGTCAGGATAGAATAATGAGTATTGCAGATAATCTGTCTGCATCGGCAAAACGTCTGGAACGTTACACCAATTCTATCCGGGATATTAATAATCTGGAAGAGTTGGAGATTACCCCGGTTCAATATAATTTACAATCAGTATTAACTGAAATAGTAGATGATTTTAACATAATTGCAAAGAAAAACCACATTACTTTGGAAGTATTAAATTCGGTTCCTGAATGTAAGGTAAATGTAGACACTCAGGTTTTATGTCGAATTATGGAAAATATATTTTCTAATTCTCTGCGGTATGCTAAGGAGAAAATTACTATTGAATTCTTATTAAATAATGATAAATTTATTGCAAAAGTTTGGGATGATGGACCAGGATTTCCTGAAAAAATATTAAAAACCAAAAACAGATATATTTTTTCAATAGACAAATCGGGAGAGCATATGGGAATGGGGCTGGTAATCAGCAGTATTCTTTGCAAAAAACATGGAGGAGAACTAAAATTAGAAAATAGAAAACCCCAGGGAGCTGCGGTGACAATGATTATAAAAATTAAATAAGATATATTACTAAGCTGTCTGTTTAAAAGCAGGCAGTTTTTTGTTGACTGTTTTTTGACTTTTAGTTTATAAAATCCTGTTATTGAAATAACAGGAGGTATTTATGAGAAAGATTATTGGAGTAATTCTGGCAATTGTAATTGCCGTGGAATTTACAGGATGTGGAAATGTACAGTCAGGAAAAACAGCAGATCAGGAAATACAGTCAAATACAGGGCAGACGGAAAGTAATGATGTTCCGACAGAGAAAAATAAAATAAATCTGACATTTACGAAAAAGGAAAGTGGAGAGAATTATTGCTCTAACGAAAAGGGATTCTATTATATAGATACTCATGGTGATGAATTTACATTAAAAGACGGAACCCTTGCCTATCATATTATGTATGTTGATTTTGCAACAAAAAAGGAAGTTTATCTTTGTAGTAATTCGGGATGTAAGCATGAAACGGACTCATGTACATCTGTGATATCCAATAAAGATGGAACAGAACCAATTTTATTTTTACACAATGAGACTTTGTATTTATTACGCAAAGATGATGATATGGAAGGTACATCAAGTATAAATAAGATATTTGAAGATGAAAAATCTGCAGAGGAAGAACAGAGCAGTTCTCAAATTCTTTATAAAATGAAACTCGATGGAACAGGCAGAACAAAAATATATGAGTTTGAAAAAGGAATAATAGTAGAAGACCAGATACTTCAGGACGACTTCGGTTTGTATTTTGTAACAAAAAAGTTGAAAACAATAAAGGGGGATAAAAATATTACCTATAATACTGTGTCGGAAAAAAAGTTAATAAAAATTGATGATGATACGGAAAAGAAAGAAGTTGTGTGTGATCTAAACATTGGAGATGAAAAATCTGTTTGGAGTATTGTGGGATGTTTTGATTCTACACTTGTAATGGAGGGATATATAGCGGATCATCAATTGTCTGAGGAAGAAAGAATAAGGGATATGGAAGATAAAGAATTTAGCAGGGAATTGGCATTAAAGTCAAAAACAGAGTTTGATACTGTGGATATGGAAACCGGGGAGGTCAAAAAAGTATGTTCTTTTTCTAATAAAAATTTTAATAATGGATATACCATAGTGGATAATTGTTTGTATTACATGATGGATGGAAAAAAGAAGATACATAAAATGAATTTGGACACTGGAGAAAAGGGAGTTCTTACAGAATTTAGTGAGAGTGGTATTAGTTTTTATAAATCTTTTGATGGCATGTTATGTTGTGATAACTGGGGACAGGAAAGTAAGGATTATTTTTATTTTGTGGATTTAAATAATGGAAAAATAAGCAAGAGCGGCTTAACAACTAAGACTCTCGGATGGCCCATAGAGTTTCGGGGAGAAACAAAAGATAAGGTTTTGGTAGTATATGATTATGTTGCCAGTAAAACGGAAACAGATGATGATTCCTACGAAATATCACAAAATAAATTGGCTTTGATTGATAAGGAAGATTTATACAATGGCATAGGTAATTTTGAGCCAATTGATATGATTGGTTCCGGCGGAGCTATTGATTAATGTAATATTGCTGAAACCAGAAAAGGAAAATATAAAAAAGAAAGGAAAGAGAATGTTAGAACTTAAGAATATATCGAAGAAATATGGGGATAAGATTGCATTGGATAATGTTTCCATGTCTCTTTCACAGGGAGTATATGGTTTGCTTGGTCCTAATGGAGCAGGAAAATCTACACTTATGAATATTATTACGGAAAATCTTAAAATGGATTATGGAGAAGTTTACTGGGAAGAAAAATCAATAAAAGAATTAAAAAAGAAGTATAGAAAAATTCTTGGATATGCTCCACAACAGCAGGGACTTTATGAAAGCTTTACAGGAAGAAGATTTCTATGCTATATGGGAACATTAAAGGAAATATCTAAGAAAGAACTAAGTGGTGAGGTGGAACGGGCAGCAGGTTATGTTAATCTGCTACAGGTTATTGACCGACCTATAGGTACATATTCCGGAGGAATGAAGCAGCGGCTTTTGATTGCTCAGTCCATAATGGGAAATCCTAAACTGATTATAATGGATGAACCTACAGCAGGGCTTGACCCAAGGGAACGTGTCCGGATTAGAGAAAAAATTAAAGAATTGTCAGAGGGAAAAATTATTTTGGTTGCTACTCATGTTGTCTCAGATATTGAGTCTATTGCAAAGGAGATTATTATCCTAAAAGAAGGAAAAATAATTACAAAAAATACAGTACCGGCTCTTTGCAGTCAATATGAAGGTGCAAAGAATCTGGAGGATGTATATATGCAGGTATTTGGAAATGAGGTAAACCATGAGTAGAATGACTTTTTTTGAACTGTATAAGATTTGGAGTAAAAAAAGTTTTATTATTTCCGGTGTAGTAATTTTAATTATTAATATTTTTCTTTTATGGTATACGAATTTATCTGATGGAACAGAACCGGAACTGCATTCCTATAATCTTTTTCAGAAAGATATCAGGGATATGACAGAGAAAGAAAAATATAATTATGTTCAAAAGCTGTATGATGATATGCAGGGTATTAATTTTGTAAATGAGGTTTTGAACTATAGGGCATTGTCTAATGAAATGGGAGAAAAGATAGCGGAACAGAAAATATCATCCAATCCCGGTATGTTTGAAAAGTATTATAAAACTTTTAAGGATGAAAGCTATTTAAAATATACAAAATCTAAGGAACAGGAAGAGGCATTTATTAATGAAATATATGAGGAAATGTTAAAAGTATGTGATTATAAGAATTATCTGTATGAAGTTCAGAAAAATCAATCAAATTTAAGTAGTATATCCATCTTTTCAGATAATACAAAAGAGAACTTTTCCAGCCGTAATATTGAAAAAAGTGCAGAGGATTACAAAAAATTAAATAATGTTAAAATTGAGTTTTATCCGTCAAAAGGAATTGTATCTTTTACCAACAATAATATTTCAGATGTTCTTCTTATGCTTTTTGTATTTTTATTTGTGGGAATACTTATGTATGAGGAGAAGGAGAAAAGGCTTTTTTATATAACCCGGGTTACCGGTAAAGGACGGGGACATAGTATTGTTGCAAAACTTGCTGCAACATTAATTAATTGTATTGTTGTAACTGCATTAATGTATAGTGTTAACGTTTTGTTTTTTGCCTGTACAACAGGAGTAGGAAATTTATTTCGAAGCATTCAGTCTGTTGCACCGTTTATGGAGAGTAATTTACATATAAATATTTTGACATATTTTTTCTTGTCCATAGTTACAAAGGCGATGGTATTGTTTGCAATTGGCGCCCTCATTACATTTGTATCAATTGTTTCAAAGCAGAGCTTTATGCCCTATTTGGCAGGTGGGGGATTTATTGGATTAGGAGCGTTATTGTATTGGCTGATACCTGCATATGCCACAATAAATTGGTTGAAATACTTAAATATTATAGGGTTATTGAAAACGGAAAATATATTCGCAGGATATTTGAATTTGAATTTTGGGGGATATCCTGTATCCAGATTAATATCCTCCATGGGATCGGTAATTATGCATGGAGGAGTCGGTGCAACATTATCCATTGTTTCCTTTTTAAAGTGTGGAAGTATGGAAAATAGAAAAATAAAACTTTCTTTTAGGCTTCCGTTCAAGCCACATACCAGTCTACTTGGATATGAAGGCTATAAGATCATGATTATGAATAGGGCGGTTGTGATTTTGTTTATTTTTTCAATACTATTGGGTTACAGAAATTTTTCTGTCCAATATGAGCCCACACCACAGGAAGAATATTATCAAAATATAATGATACAGTTGGAGGGAAAGTTAACATCTGAAAAAGAATCAATAATTGAAAAGGAAAACGCAAGATATAAAAAGGCATTTGATAAGATGGAAGAAATCGATGAACTTGTGGAGTCAGGGGACATTGATGAAAGAGAAGCAGACTCTATGAAGGAGCCCTATTATGGTCAGGTTATGTTTTATCCTTCCTTTCAAAAGGTGCTGAAGCAGTATAATTTTGTAAAAGAAACAAAGGGAAAATTTATTTATGATACGGGTTATCTTTATTTGTTTGGAATTAGAGATACCGGACTTTTAAATGATTTAATTTTAATTTCAATCTGTATTATACTTGCCTTTGGAAATGTAATGACAATGGAGAGGCAGAGAAAAACCTGGAATCTGTTGTCAGCAACGTCAAGGGGAAAAAAGAAAATTATACACAGTAAAATTATAGTATGTCTTATTGGAACTGTAGTTGTAGCCGTTGTACCATTTATTTGTAAGGTAATTAAAATTAAGCAATATTATCCACTTCACGGATTTCTTACATCTCTGCAAAGTATTCCGGAATATATGACATTAAGGATTCATGTGCCTGTTATATGTTGGCTTTTGATTTATGTGTTAATACAGATAATTACAACAATTATTATCATGTTAATTGTGTTTCTATTTTCTAAGTATATGAAGACACAGTTGCAGGTAATATTTGTTGCCTCTTTAGTTTTAGTAATTCCACTGATCCTAAAGGCAATGGGATTTGATTATGGGGGATGGTGTTCAATGCTTCCGTTTTATAAAATATTTCATATGTAAAAAATGGCTGTTTCGGCAGCCATTTTTTATATCTATTTGCTAATAGATTTAAAACATAGTAAGATAGATAATGATTACAAAGGAAGAACTGGAAGGGCAAAGAGAGAAAAGAAAGGAATAATCGGATAGAAAGGTATGACAGATGAAAGAACATCAGGCAAGAGAATACATATTTGAAGAAAAAGTTAAGAAGCTACTGCAGGATAGTAATTATATTTCGGTGGTGGAGGAGGAAATTCCGGGAAGAAGCGGATATCATGATATCCATGCATATGGAAAACTGAATATTCCTACTGCGTTTATTTATCCGGTCAGAATAATCTGTCAGTATAAATATTATGCCAAAAATCGTGTAGAGCTTAATCATATAAGAGATTTTGGTGGAGTTATGGCGGATATTTCGGAGAGAAATTATGCAGTAAAAGGTGATGTGGGAAATATTGCAGACAGATATGTTTATGCGGGATGTTTTTTTAGTGCCACAGCATTCTCCAGAGATTCCCAGGAATATGCATGGGCACACAATATATTTATGGTCTCTTTGGAGAGGATTGGCGTTATGCAGCCTGTTCTGAAAAAGATAGATGAGTTTGTGTCGGGGTTAAGTGAGAGTACAATTAATAATATATCAAAAGAGGAACTGCTGGAAGGCTATGAGCGGGAAGTGAATGAGGAGGATGTGATTCCAGAGGCTGTAATGGGAATTGTGAATGGTGTATATCCTGTTATGATTTTAGGAAAAAAAGACTGGACAAAGCCTGTGTTTGAGGAGGCAGCTAATTCCGAAATCGGACGTGCTTATATTGACAATGTTTACAGAAGTGAGAATCAGTTTGAAGCTAACTTTCAGATTAACTTTATGGAGAGCAGTGCAGAGTTTTCCATACCGGTCACAGTTATTGAAAAACTGATGGAACGTACAGATAATAATACAAGGGACAATGTTATTTTTAATATTGATATCCCTTATGTAACACAAAAGGGAAAAAAAGAATTTGTTTCTATGGAAGTATTTTTGGAAGGATTTGATAAGGGAGAGTACACAAATAAGCAGATTACTTTCTTTAATTTTTAATTATGAAGAAGCAGGGATTATTTGATAAATTAATTCAATATGGGAAAAATGGAAATTATGGATTTCATATGCCGGGGCATAAGAGAAATACTGTTTTTTTAGATGGTATGGACCCCTTTCAGATAGATATCACGGAGATAACAGATTTTGATAATCTGCATCATGCTGAGGGCGTAATAAAGGAATCTATGGAGAATGCCGCAAAATACTGGGGAACAGACAGGACATGGTTTCTGGTAAATGGCAGTTCCTGTGGCATTCTGGCGGCAATACATTCGGTGACTGATATAGGTGACAGTATTATAATAGGTAGAAATTGTCATAAGGCAGTGTACAATGCGGCAGCAATTAGAGATTTGAAGGTTCAATATTTTTATCCTGAATTTATTCATGAATATGGTATGAATGGAGGATATGATCCGGAAAAACTGGAGCAGATGTTCCGGGAAAACAAAAACATAAAAGCTGTAGTCATAACATCTCCAACTTACGATGGAATTGTCTCAGACATAAAAACAATTGCGGATATTACGCATAAGTATGGAGGGATTCTTATTGTGGATGAAGCACATGGAGCCCATTTGGGAATCAGTGATAGATTACCAAAACCAGCTTATGATCTGGGAGCAGATTTGGTAATTGAGAGTGTTCATAAAACATTGCCTTGTCTTACCCAGACTGCATTATTACATTTGCAGGGTGACAGGGTCGTACCGGAGAAGGTAGAGGAATATCTTGATGTTTATGAATCCAGCAGTCCGTCTTATGTATTAATGGCAAGTATTGATAAATGTATCAGGCAGTTACAGACAGATGGAAAAAAACAAATGGAAGATTTGTTAATAACCAATGATATATTTAGAAAAAATGTTAATAACCTGAAATATATTTATGTGCCGGGAAAGGAATTAAACGGTAAAAATAGTGTATATGACATAGATGTAACAAAGCTTGTTATTTATATCAATCCTACAGTGGGTGATGGTAAGAAGTTAGCCCATATTTTAAGAGAAAAATATCATTTTGAAATGGAAATGGAATCTGCAGCATATGTGCTGGGAATCACCACAATTTGTGATAAAAAGGAAGAGATTTTAAGACTGGGACAGTGTCTGGAACAAATAGACAACGATTTTCAAAAGAAAAAGGATAGTGAAGTTTTACCGGAAAAACCGGAATTTAACTCTTTTAATAAACCAGCAAACTTTCAGCTTTTAAAAAATAAAATAAAAATTTCTATTTATGATGCAAAAGCAGCAGCTATGGAATCAATAAAAATAGAGATGTCCAAAGGAAGAGTTTCAGGAGAATTCTTGTATTTATATCCTCCGGGAATTCCGCTTTTGGTACCGGGAGAGGTTATTTCAGATAATTTGTTAAAACAGATAAAAGAGTTTAAGCGGTTAAATATGAATATTAATGGTTTAAAGGACAGAGAAAACCGGTATATTAATGTTTTAAAAGATAAACTGGAATGCTAAAGAAAAAATCGGGACCTGAAATCAGGGAGAAATAATTTAATAACAGAGGAATTATATATGTCAAAAATATTTTTTGTGTTGGGAAAAAGCTGTAGTGGAAAGGATACGATTTTCCAGCATTTGAAGGAAGATAAAAAATTAAAATTAAATACAATAGTGGGATATACAACACGCCCTATGAGAGAGGGAGAGAAAAATGGTGTGGAATACTTTTTTGTTGATACGCAGAAGCTTGACAGTCTGAGAAGAGAGGGAAAAGTAATTGAATGCAGAAATTACAATACCGTTCATGGTGTGTGGAGTTATTTTACCGTGGATGATGGACAGATTGATTTAAAGAAGGGAAATTACCTTTATATTGGGACACTGGAATCCTATGAAAAAATGGCTTTATATTTTGGAAAAGAAAATGTTGTTCCCCTTTACATACAGGTAGAGACGGGAGAGCGTCTGTGGCGTGCCGTAAACAGGGAGAGAAACCAGATTGAGCCCAAATATGCTGAACTGTGCAGGAGATTTCTGGCAGATGAGGAAGATTTTAAGGAAGAAAATATATTTGAAGCGGGCATTACAAAAAGATATAATAATATAGATTTGAATCAATGTATTGCAGAGATTGTTGATACTATTGAGGCGTTAAGTTAAATTTACTAATCTGTGGATTTATGCTATTATTTATTTTGGAAGAGAAGAAATCAATATAAAATCAGTAAGGAATTAATATGGAATCAGGAAGAGTTCTTGGACAAAACCATATAATCAGACATTTTGAAAATGCCATAAAAATGGATAAGATTTCCCACGCATATATTATTAATGGGGAAGGGGGCTCCGGGAAATTGGGTCTGGCGGTTCATTTTGCCAAGGCATTGCAGTGTGAAAAGCATACCGGTATTGCCTGTGGAGAATGCAGGTCATGTAAGCAGACGGATTCCAAAAATCAGCCGGACATTAAATATGTCAGTCATGAGAAATCAGGAATTGGCGTTGACGAAATAAGAGAGCAGATTAATGACGATATTGATATAAAGCCATATAGCAGCAGATATAAGATTTATATAGTGCCTGACAGCGAAAAAATGACGATTCAGGCTCAGAATGCTTTATTAAAGACCATTGAAGAGCCGCCGGAATATGCTATTATTATATTATTGACAACCAATGCAGATCTGTTTTTACAGACGATTCTGTCCAGATGTGTTTTGCTTAACATTAAACCGGTTAAGGAAGAGGTCATCAGAAATCAACTGATGTCTGAATATGGTGTTGGAGATTATGAGGCAAAAGTGGCTGCAGCCTTTGCCAATGGTAATCCGGGGAAGGCAGTTAAGCTGGCTACTTCAGATGATTTTAAGGATTTAAAAAAGCAGGTGGCAGGAACACTCATTTCACTGGAGAAGGGTGGAATGGATATTATTGCAGCGGCAATTAAGTCTGCGGGAGAATTTAAGAAACAGAGTGAAGAATATTTTAGTCTGCTTAGGATATGGTTTCGTGATATGCTGGTGTATAAGTCTACGGGAAGTGATAAAAACCTTATTTTTCAGGATGACTATATGACTATAGAAAGTATGGCGGAGAATTGTTCTTATTACGATATTGATATTATATTAAAATCTATTGATCAGGCAGAGGGAAGAATTCATTCCAATGTTAATTTTGATGCCACAATAGAAGTTTTATTTTTAGTCATAAAAGAAAGATTGCAGAAGCGATAGTGAATGTAAAAATGCAGAAATATTAGTAGATGCAGAGACAGAAAGGATGCAGAAATGATAAAAGTTATAGGAGTAAGATTCAGACAGGCAGGAAAGATTTATAATTTTGATCCTGTGGGTCTGGATATAAAAAAAGGTGACCACGTTATTGTGGAGACCGCCAGAGGTATTGAATATGGTTTTGTGGTTGATAACATAAAAGAACTGCCGGAGGAAGAGGTGGTTATGCCATTAAAGCCTGTTATCAGAATTGCTACAGAAGAAGATGATCAGAAAGCGGCAGAAAACATTGATAAAGAAAAAAGAGCATTTAAAATCTGCAAAGAAAAAATTGCCAAGCATGGTCTTGAAATGAAGCTGATTGAGACAGAGTATACATTTGATAATAATAAAGTATTGTTTTATTTTACGGCAGATGGAAGAATTGATTTTCGCGAATTGGTTAAAGATCTGGCATCCGTGTTTAAGACAAGAATTGAGTTGAGACAGGTAGGTGTCAGAGACGAGACAAAGATGCTTGGAGGCATCGGAGTCTGTGGAAGACCACTATGCTGTAATACTTATTTGTCAGAATTTATTCCGGTTTCAATAAAGATGGCGAAGGAGCAGAATCTTTCACTGAACCCTACAAAGATTTCCGGTATTTGTGGAAGACTGATGTGCTGCCTTAAGAATGAGCAGGAAGCTTATGAACATTTAAATTCCAATCTTCCGGATGTGGGAGAAATTGTTAAAACCTTTGACGGCTTTAAAGGTGAAGTTACAAGTGTCAATGTTTTGCGTCAAAAGGTTAAGATTGTTGTAGAACAGAATGACGAAAGAGAAATCAAGGAATATTCTATTAAAGAGTTGAAATTTAAGCCGAAGAAAAGGAAATTTAATCTGGCATCAGAGGAATTAAAGGCATTAAAAGGCCTTGAGGATAAAGAGGAATCAAAATTAGATTAAAATTAAAGTAGAGGAATCAGATTGGAAGTAAATTTAAAACCCGGTGAGCGTATTGTAGATTTGGAGAGAAATGGTTATAAAATTATTCAGGACAGGGAAAGATTCTGTTTTGGAATGGATGCCGTACTGCTTTCTGGTTTTACAAAGGTCAAGGCGGATGAAAATGTTCTGGATTTGGGAACAGGAACAGGGATTATTCCCATTTTACTTGAAGCAAAGACAGAGGGCATTCATTTTACCGGACTTGAAATACAAAAAGAAAGTGCGGAGATGGCACGAAAAAGTGTTACGCTCAATAAGCTTGATGAAAAAATAGATATTGTTGACGGTGATATAAAAGAGGCTTCGAAAATTTTTGGCGGAGCCGCTTTTAATGTGGTGACTACCAATCCACCCTATATGACAGAAAATCATGGACTGCGAAATCCCGATGCACCAAAAGCAATCGCAAGGCATGAATTGAAATGTACTCTTGAAGATGTTATAAGGGAGTCGGCAAAGGTACTTAAGCCGGGAGGAAGATTTTATATGGTTCACAGACCAAGAAGGCTGAATGAAATTATTAATCTTATGACCGAATACAGGATTGAGCCAAAAAGAATACGGATGGTTCATCCTTTTGCAGACAGGGAAGCCAATATGATTTTGATTGAGGGGCTCAGGGGAGGCAGAGCTATGATGAAGGTGGAGCCGCCCCTTATCGTATATAAAGAGCAGGGAGTATATACTGATGAAATCCATGATATTTATGGATTTTAATTAATAGACATATCGTGTCGAAAAAAGTCGAATAGGAATAATAGAAAAATGGCAGGAAAATTATATTTGTGTGCCACCCCCATAGGTAATCTGGAGGATATTACATTCAGGGTGGTAAGGACATTAAAAGAAGTTGATCTGATAGGTGCAGAAGATACGCGAAATAGTATAAAGCTGTTAAATCATTTTGAAATTAAAACACCAATGACCAGTTATCATGAGTATAACAAGTATGATAAGGCAAAGCAGTTGGTAGAAATGATGGCAGAGGGAAAAAATATAGCCCTTATAACAGATGCGGGGACGCCTGGAATTTCGGACCCGGGGGAAGAACTGGTAAAGCAGTGTTATGAGGCAGGAATTGAGGTAACTTCTCTGCCGGGAGCGGCAGCATGCATCACGGCACTTACAATGTCAGGACAGAAAACAAGGCGTTTTTGTTTTGAGGCATTTTTGCCCGGCGATAAGAAGGAAAAAGCAAAAGTTTTTGAGCAGCTAAGGGATGAGACACGTACAATTATAATATATGAGGCACCTCACCGATTGTTACGGACATTAAAGGAATTGGGGCAGGTTCTTGGAAACAGGGAATTGACTCTTTGCCGGGAACTTACAAAGAAATATGAGGAGTCCTTTAAAACCACTATTGAGGGAGCCATTGCAAAATATGAGAACAGAGATCCGAAAGGAGAATTTGTTCTGGTAATTGCAGGAAAGCCACAGGAGGAAATAGAACAGGAAAAACGCAGTCAGTGGGAGCATATGACAATCGAAGAACATGTTGAATATTATGTAAATCAAGGAAAAGATAAAAAAGAAGCCATGAAACTGGCTGCAAAAGACAGGGGAGTCTCCAAGAGAGATATATATAATGCTTTAATAAAATAAAACCTGAAAGGATTCAGACTTTCAGACTTTCAGGTTTTTTGTAAGAAACAAAAAAGGGGCTGTTGCACTAACATAAGTTAGTGCAATACCCTTTCTTTATGTAAAAG
>JAUUNJ010000580.1 GCA_030844625.1 Roseburia sp.
GATAATGATCTGATTAAAAAGAATCTTACATGGCTGCTTAGTTCTGAACATGCAGAAAAGGTAACCATAAGGACCCCGTTAATTCCGGGAATGACCACAGGAGTAGATAATATCGCAGGAATTGCCAGGTTTATAAGTAATATTTATACTGAAGTAAAATATGAAATTTTAAATTATAACCCATTGGCGAAGGCTAAATATGATATGGTGGATAAAGAGTTTTGTTTTTGGAAAAATCCGCCATTGTACAGTAATAACCAGATGAGAGAATTTGGAAAGATTGCCACAGACAATGGAGTAAAAAACTTAATTTTAGAGATATAACTTATCGGAAGGAGAAAGAAAAAATGAAATTAATTATTGATGATGCAAATGTTGAAAAGGTAAAAAAAGTCTGGGAATTATACCCATGTGATGGTGTTACAACAAATCCATCAATACTTGCAAAAAGCGGAAAGAAGCCATATGATGTACTGAAAGAATTAAGAGATATTGTAGGACCAGAGGGTGAACTTCATGTTCAGGTAGTGTCAAAAGATGCTGAGGGAATGAAGGAAGAGGCTAAAGTAATCAGAGAAAAATTAGGTGCAAACACATATGTTAAGATTCCTACAACACCACAGGGATTAAAGACAATGAAGGCTTTGGCTGCTGAACATGTAAATATTACAGCAACTGCCATTTATACGCCAATGCAGGCGTTTCTCGCAGCAAAAGCAGGGGCGAAATATGCGGCACCATACATTAACAGAATAGATAATTTCGGATACGATGGTGTTCAGGTGGCGAAAGATATCCAGGATATATTTGATAATAATGAATTGGATTGCAATGTACTTGCGGCAAGTTTTAAAAATTCACAGCAGGTACTTGAACTTACAAAATATGGGATTGGTGCATCAACAATCGGAACGGATGTAATTGAAGGACTTATTAAGAATAAGGCAATCGATGCAGCAATCGAAGTTTTTCATGAAGATTTTGCAACAATTGCAGGAGCAGGCAATACAATGGCAAACTGTTAATTTCTTTTATCAGATACGTCTTAATTTGACAAAAATTAACGCATAATATAATATTTAAAGGAATAATAATAAAAAAAGGAGAAGAAAAAATGGCAAATTTTTGTTCAAATTGTGGAAGACCTTTGGAAGAGGGTGAAGTCTGTAATTGCACACAGCAGACGGCAGATGTACAGCCGGAAGTGAATCAGGAAACACAGCAGGCAACGACACAGCAACAGCCAGCGGCAGAGCCACAGCAGGCTGCAACACAGCAGAATTCACAGGCAGCAGGAACTCAGACAACGAATAAAACCGTAGAGGAGATTAAAGCAGGATTTTTAGCATTACTTTCTATTGTGAAGAAACCTGCAACAGAATCAAAGAAGCTGGCAGAAAAGAGCAGTGTGGTAACCGGTGTGGTGTTCATGGCAGTAAAGGCAGTGGTTACTCTCATTATTGCTTTAATAGCATTTCATGATAGTTTTGAGTATATATCAGCAGGAAGTGTGATATTTGCAGTATTACTTTTAACAATAGGTGTAGATTGTGCTGAGGCAGCTATCCTGAAGGCAATCTCTGGTGCATTTAAGGTTCAGACAGACATGAATCATATGTTTACAGTAGTGGGAATAAGG
>JAUUNJ010000033.1 GCA_030844625.1 Roseburia sp.
GATGATTGAATATTTGAAAGAATCAAATGTGGTGTTTGTAACCAATGCTGTATCTCATGCAAAGAAACTTGCACAAGCAGGATATACCACATATATTCTTGGCGGTGAGTTTAAACCGGCAACAGAGGCAATTGTAGGTGGTGAAGCCATTGAAAGTTTAAAAAAGTACAATTTTACAAAAGGTTTCTGGGGAACAAACGGAGTGAACCGAAAGCTGGGCTTCAGTACTCCGGATGTGAAAGAAGCCATGGTAAAAAAAGAATCCATGAAAAATTGTGCTAAATGTTATGTGATATGTGATTCGAGCAAGTTTTCAAAAACCTCATGTGTAAAGTTTGGTGAATTTGCAAATGCAACAATTATTACAACAAAAGTAGACAGTGATGAATATAATGGCTGCAATAACATTATTGAGATAGGAGGTGAAAGGATATGATTTATACGGTGACGTTCAACCCTTCATTAGACTACATTGTAGATGTAAATGATTTTAAAACAGGGCGTGTTAACCGGACAGAAAATGAAATTATTTATGCAGGAGGCAAGGGAATTAATGTTTCCATGGTGTTAAAGAATCTTGGATTTGATAATACGGCTCTTGGATTTCTTGCAGGTTTCACGGGAAATGAGATTTGCCGGCTTATGGAAGAACAGGGAATTAACGCAGAATTCATTGACGTTAAAGATGGTTTTTCCCGGATTAATCTTAAATTACGTTCCGATGAAGAAAGTGAGATTAACGGTAAGGGACCTGAGATAAAAGAAGAAGACATTACAAAATTATATGGTAAATTGGATAAGCTGCAGGATGGAGATGTATTGGTTCTGGCAGGAAGTATCCCTTCCACAATGCCGGATTCCATGTATATGGATATTATGAAATATCTGGAGAATAAAAATTTAAAGATTGCAGTGGATGCCACAAAAGACTTGCTTATGAATGTACTGCAATATCATCCTTTTGTGATTAAACCTAATAATCATGAATTGGGAGAAATCTTTGGCGTGGAACTACAGGATAAAAAAGAAGTGATTTTTTACGCAAAGAAAATGAGAGAAATGGGAGCAAGAAATGTAATTGTTTCCATGGCAGGTGAAGGAGCGGTCTTTGTGGCAGAGGATGGGAGCGTATATGAGAGCGAAGCTCCGAAAGGCAGGGTAGTAAATTCTGTTGGAGCAGGAGATTCCATGGTAGCCGGTTTTCTTGCGGGATATTTGAAAACTGGAGATTACCGTGAAGCTTTCAAAATGGGTGTATGTACGGGAAGTGCAAGTGCCTTCTCAGAAAAACTGGCAACAAAATCAGAAGTAGATTCGATTATGAATGCACATTCATTTAATTTTTAAAAGAAAAATGGTTTATTGAATTAAGGAGGAGAAAGATGAGAATTATTGATTTACTTGATCCGAGAAGTGTACAGCTTAAGGGTCGGGCATCAGGGAAAAAAGATGCTCTTGACAAGATGGTAGAACTTATGGCAGCCAGCGGAAAAATTAACGATGTGGAAACTTATCGAAAGGGAGTTTATGCAAGAGAGGAAGAAAGCACAACAGGAATTGGTTCAGGAATTGCCATACCACACTGCAAGTCAGATGCGGTAAGTGCGCCGGGACTAGCTGCAATGCTTGTTCCGGAAGGTGTTGAATTTGAGTCTCTTGACGGGCAGCCGGCAAATTTAATTTTTTTAATTGCAGCACCAAACACTGAGGACAATATTCATTTGAGCGTATTAAGTAAACTTTCTGTTTTACTTATGAATGATGAGTTTACAAATAACCTGAGAAATGCAAAGTCAGTAGAAGAATTCATACAGATTATTGATGCAGCAGAAAGTGAAAAAGATAAGGGCACAGAAGAGAAAGACGGAGCAGATACCAATGGAGAAAAATTGATTCTGGCTGTTACAGGGTGTCCTACAGGAATTGCTCACACTTATATGGCGGCAGAAGCAATTGAGCAGAAGGCAAAGGAAATGGGCTATCAGGTAAAAGTTGAGACAAGAGGTTCCGGAGGAGCAAAGAATGTTCTTACAAGGGATGAAATTGAGACGGCAGCAGGTATTATTGTGGCAGCAGATACAAAGGTTCCTATGGATCGTTTTGCAGGGAAACGTGTGGTCATTACAAAGGTGGCAGACGGCATCAATAAAGCCGAAAAATTAATCAATGAAGCAGTAAGCGGGAAAGCTCCTGTATTTGAGGGAGGTGCCGGTGATAGGGAAGAGAGAAAATCAGGCGAAAAAGAATCTATCGGTCATGCAGCATATAAGCATTTAATGAGTGGCGTATCCCATATGTTGCCGTTCGTTATTGGCGGTGGTATTATGGTAGCAATTGCATTTCTGATTGATACAATCTGCGGCTATGGAACAACGGGAGGTTCGGATTTCGGTACGTGTACTCCGTTATCTGCCCTGTTTAAATATATTGGCGGTATGGCAATGAATCTGATGGTGCCGGTATTGGCGGGATATATTGCATATTCCATTGCAGATCGACCGGGACTTGCAGTTGGTTTTACAGGAGGGTTGCTTGCAACCAACGGAAATGCTGCAATTGCAAGTTATGTATTTGGAGATAAAGTAGATTCTTTGGGAGGATTCTCTAAATTTATTGCAGATTTTGCATTTGTAGGAGAAAATGGAGGAAACACAGTATCTGGTTTTCTTGGTGGAATCTTAGCAGGTTTTCTGGCAGGCTTCATTGTGTTAGGACTGAAAAAGTTATGCGATAAGCTTCCGGAATCTTTGGATGGAATTAAGCCGACATTAATTTATCCGCTGGTTGGTATCTTTATCATTGGAATATTAATGTGCATGATTTTCAATCCATTGATTGGTTTGATTAATACAGGACTGAGCAATATGCTTACAAGCCTTTCTGATGCAGGATTAATTACAGTACTGGGACTGATTGTGGCAGCTATGATGGCAATTGACATGGGGGGTCCGATCAACAAGGCAGCATACGTGTTTGGTACAGGAATGCTGGCAACAGCATCCGATATGATGAATAAAGGTGCTTCATCATCTGACCCGGCAGTACAGGCATGTTATATCGCAATGGCGGCAGTTATGATTGGAGGTATGGTTCCGCCGATTGGAATTGCAATTGCGTGTAAATTGTTCCCTAAGAAGTTTACAAAAGAAGAGCAGGGCTCATTTGTATCCAATATTGTAATGGGATGTTCTTTCATAACAGAGAGTGCGATTCCATTTGCAGCATCTGATCCGTTACATGTAATTCCTGCAACCATGATAGGTTCAGGAGTGGCAGGATTCCTTTCAGCATTGTTTGGGTGTACATTGATGGCACCTCATGGTGGTGTGTTCGTATTCGCAACAATTGGTCAGCCGTTACTGTACATTGTGGCGTGGATTGTAGGTTCTGTGGTAACAGCGTTATTACTTGGCGTTCTTAAGAAGAATGTGGCAAAGTAAGTAGTGGAATAATAAGAAAAAATTTAACATATAACCGGTAGAAACATGTTTTGTTTGTTTCTCACGTAAATAAAAGGCGGAATGTACCCAAATGGTATCTTCCGCTTTTTGCGTAATGGTATTTCAGCATTTGAGGCTTAAATGAAAAACTAAAATCTAGAAAAAGTAAAAAATTACACTCAGAATGATTAGTTTAAGGAGAAAATGAAAAAAAGTATGTATTTAGCGCCAGAAACGCGCTATAATCATTAGTGTAATTATTGTTTGTCCGCAAGGCAAACAAACGACTGGAAAATTTTGTGCAAAAATAAATTCCACCCGTTTCGTTGGTGAAGTTATTAAATTGAAGCAGCCATCTGTCTGAGACAGGGAGTGCATAAAAAAATGAACCTCAAGTAGGTGATATAATATATTTTCATGCGAAAGAAAAAATAAGTTTACACATACAGCATTAATAAGTAAAGTAAAAAGCAATAAGATTGAATATGCAGCACATAGTGATAGTCACATAAAAAAATCCATCAGAACTCCATTGAATGGAGGATATTATGATTATGTAGAAATATGTTACATTAAAGAGGAGGAAAAATTTTATGTCTAGAAAAAGAGTCTGGATAATTAGTTCAATAGTGATATTTTTAATTATACTAATATGCGTTTCATTGAACATAAAAACCTATAATTCTCGAAAAAGAGCTATAACACAAATTGAAAATATAGTTAAAGGTTGTGTTATTGGAGATATTAAAAAATCAAATATTAATGAAAAGTATGTAAAGAAAATTTATGATTGTATTCATGCTAATTGGCTGGAGGATGGAGAAATCAAATTAACACAAATCGACTGTGATACATATGAAGAAAACTGGGAAAAAAATTATATTTGGATGGATGTTAGTTATAAAGGGGAGTTGAAAGATGGTAAGAAGGTTTCTGAAAGCGAATATTTTAAAATATTTTTTAAAATTAATGGAGATGAAGTTTATGTAACAAAGATTGGTGTTTCAATTGGAGAAGACGGAATATCTGATTTGGATTCATAAAATCAGGTAGTATAAGGTATTGGGAGGTTTACAAATAATACGTGGAGAGTTACTGAGGGTTCTTTTTAAAACTGTATAAACTTGCAGGAAGGTTACAGAAGTTAGGAGTTACAGGAATTGAAATCAAAATTATTAAGTTAATGAATACAGTAATGATTTAATAGATTATGATGCCTCGCTATCTAAACTAGATAACAAGGACAAAAATATGCTAAAAGATAGTGCAGAGAAAGCTTTAAGAAATTCATTTAATAGTGTGAGTTCAACTGCATAGAGGACATTATCAACACCTTATGGCAATAGAATTGTTGATGCTTATAATAAATCTAAAAGAATAATAGGAGAGGCTAAATATGGAGCACAGTCCTTGTCTTCTGCTATTCAGAAACAAATCAATAAAGATGCATGGCTGTTAAAAACAGGTAAGGTTAAATCTGTTGAATGGCATTTTTATTGGAGTAAAGTGTCTCAAACAGGAGGACCGTCAGGTCCATTGTTAAAAGAATTATTAAAGCATGGATTAAAAATAAAATTTCATTGATATTATGTGAGGAGAAAAAATGTTTGATAAAGAAATGTATTCAATATTGATACCGCCATTAACAAAGAATTTTGCTGAACTTAATGAAGAAGAAACGAAAAGTTTTTTCGAATGGTATCAGAGCAATATTCCTATGAGGATAGAATACTTATTAAAAATGTGTTCAGCATATATGAATATTAATATATCAGAAATAAAATTTAAAAATGAATCATTGATATATATATGGGAATGGTTTTTAATGGTTGCAAGGGTTGAAAGAAAATTCAATAAAGTAAAATTTTGGAAGAAAGAAACGCAGGAATATCATTTAGAAACATTTAATGATGAATTTTCAGATAATAAATTAGAACATTTTTCGATACAGACAGAATATATCCTAAGAGATATAGGAATGTATATAGGGGAAATGTTTGTTACAAATTATTCTCAGATATATTGGACTTTTTATACAGAACCTAAATCTGATTTTTTTGTTAATCAGCCTTTGCTGTTGGGGTTTGTAGATAAATCGTTTATACCACCATATCAAATGGAATTCGAACCGATTCATATGGTTGGAGTTAAGGCAGCTAATCTTTTCGATGGAACAGAAAAGAATACAGATTTGTTAAATTTATATTTGCAATGGGAAAAATTTGTTCCACAGATATAGGATATTAAAATGAACTTATCCTATTGGTTAGAGAGTTGCTATGACCATCTTTACTAGAAAAATGAGTAAAAGTGAGATTACGTGAAATATGATATTACATTTAATTTATGTAGAGTTATATTAAGATGATAATGACTTGAGATACTGGAAGGAATAGGAAACAAAAAATTCAGAAAATGTATTGTTAATTGATCCACCGGTGCAGAAAATGTCGGCTATAAATTTCAGCATTTGAGGCTACCGCTTGACGGTGTTTTATACATAAAGTATAATGTATAGAACAGACGTTCGCAAAAAGGAGATGGAGTGGTGGAGGATATATTACAGGGGTTAAATGATACTCAGAGAGAAGCGGTTACTTCTACAGAAGGATTTATTCGTGTGATTGCGGGAGCTGGCTCAGGAAAGACCCGGGCGCTTTCACACAGATTTGCATATTTAGTCAATGAAATTGGAATACTGCCCGGCAATATTCTTTGTGTTACGTTTACCAATAAGTCAGCCAATGAGATGCGTCAGCGTATTCATAATCTGACAGGGGATAATGATACCGGATATATTAATACTTTTCATGGTTTCTGCGTGTCTATTTTACAGGAGGACAGTCATGCAGTTCAGTATCCAAAAAACTTTATGGTGCTGGATAATTCGGATATTGATTCCATGTTGAAAATTATTTATGAGGAACGTGGACTGACACTGCGCAACATGACGTTCAGTAAAGCAAGAGACATGATTGAGATTCGGAAACTTTTCAGGGAACCTGAATATTATCAGGATATGATTACTATGTCCTTAGATACTTTAAAGGAGAAGTATGATAAGGCTGTAAATCCTAAGGATATTATTTTTTACGGATATTTGTATCAGCAGAAAAAGTGCTTTGGTCTGGATTATAATGATTTGATCAAGTTCTCCCTGTATATTTTTGAGCAGAATGAAGATATAAAACTCAAATGGCAGAAACGGTTGGAATATATTATGATCGATGAATTTCAGGACATTGATAAATTACAGTATCAGCTTATGAGTGTTCTGTGCGCCTATCATAAAAATCTGTTTATTGTGGGGGACCCGGACCAGACAATCTATACATGGAGAGGGGCAGATGTAAAATACCTGCTTCATTTTGATAAAAATTTTTCTCATACTAAGACAATTATGATGATGGAAAATTATCGTTCCACACCACAGATTCTGAAAGTGGCGAATTCATTAATCAGCAATAATGTGCAACGCATCAAAAAGGATTTGATTCCAACTCTTTCAGATGGAGCACCGGTATGGTGTCATCATGCCAAAACCGCTGAAAAAGAGTCGCAGTGGATTGCAGAACAGATGAAAGGGTTGCATGAAAAAGGTATCCCATATAAGGATATGACTGTTTTATATCGGGCCCATTATGTAACCAGAACGGTTGAGGAAGTTTTTATCAAGGAAAAAATACCTTATAACATATATAGTGGTGTCCAGTTTTTCGGGAGAATGGAGATTAAGGATGCGTTGTCTTATCTGCGGATGATTGTGTATAAGGATGATTTGTCATTTCTAAGAATTTCCAATATTCCGAAACGGAACATAGGACAGCGAAGAATGAAGTTTTTGCAGGAGTATGCTGAGAAGAACCGGTGCTCTTTGTATCAGGCTTTATGTAACAATGCTGAGGAGGATATTTTTAGAGGAACAGGTGCAAAGAAATTCATTTCCCTGATAGAAAAGTTTGCCTTTGATTATGAAGAACGACCAATCTCGGAAGTTTTGTCAGCAATTTTAAATGAAAGTGAATATGAAAAAATGCTGAGGACGGAGGGAAGTCAGGAAAGACTTGACAATCTTGCGGAGTTGAAACAGTCAGTTTATGAATATGAAACAACCTGCGGAGAGGAATGTACATTAGAGCATTATCTGAATCACGTAGCTCTGTTTACTAACAGTGATGGGGCGGATCATTGTGATAAAGTCAGATTTATGACGGTACACACTGCCAAAGGACTGGAATTCCCATATGTATTTTTATGCGGGATGAATGAAGGAATTTTTCCATCCAGAAAGACCAATACGTTAGAGGGGATGGAGGAAGAGAGACGTCTGGCATTTGTGGCAATCACCAGAGCGGAAAAAGGGCTTTATTTATCAGAAGCGGAGGGAAGGAATTTCGATGGTACGCCAAGATATCCATCCCGCTTTATTTTGGATGTGGATCGGAAACTAATTACATACACAGAAAAGCCTCAGGAAGGACTGATTGCAGAGGCGAGAGATTATATTAACTTAAGAAAAAAATTTCTTATTCAGGATTCTGAACAAAATGCATTTATGCAGGGGCAGCGTGTAAAACATAAAGTGTTTGGTATAGGTACGATTATGGAGGTGGATACAGACAATTCGGCGTATATTGTTCAATTCGATGGAATGGATACTCCGAGAGGTATTTCCTTCCGGGCAAAGATGGATCAAGATTTTTAATTCATAAATCATTATTAATGTAGAGTATAAAATAAAAAGAAACCCTTTGGGGTTTCTTTTTATAACTTAGAAAATGCCAGTATAATAAACAGAATTCCGCCGATCCATGATAAATCCACAGGGGTTTTACTGCTGATTTTATGACCGAGGAACTGCCCCAGACATGTAAAAATACTGCCCATAGCAAATGCAGTAAGAATAGTCAAAGAAACTGAAATTTTTAAGAAGGCAGCCATGGTACCGGCAATCAGGCTGTCAATAGACATTGCCAGAGAAAAGAAGATGACTTCTTTAAGAGATAGTTTCTTATTTTGATCTGCATCGGCTTCTAGGGGGTCACAGTAGATTTTAATAATAAATTTCAGATTGGAAAATCCGAAATGAATCTTTTTATCTACAGTTTTATGTTTTCTGACATAACGTTTTATAAGGAAATCTGACAACTTGATAATTCCTAAGAATAAAAGACTAAAAAAGCATATTTCTTTTGTAAATGTTTCCGGAATCAGACTGTCCAAAAAGGTTCCAAATAGAAGAGATACACCGAGGCAAAGGCTGCAAATGGCATTAGAAATAAGAATCTGCAGACGGGTCAGCAATACCTGATTGGTTCCATATGCTATGCTTGCAACAAAAATATCTATGCATAAAGCAGAAACAAGAACAATGATATTAAAAAACATATAAAAAAAGCCTTTTTTCTATTATATTCGGAAATGACACTTCTGTTATGATTAATAGGTAAAGTATTATTAGAATTAAACGATTATTTGATTTGACATAATATGAATCGATAATTAAACTCTAATTGTGAAAGAATAGAATAGTAGTTATTTTTGGGGAAATAAAAAAGCAAATTGAGAAATTTTGGAAAGGGACGATATGGAGATATATATTGTAAGACACGGGGAAACTATTTGGAATGAAAAGCGGCTTCTTCAGGGAAGTGAAGATATTGAGTTAAACAGTAATGGAAGAAAGCTTGCAGGTATCACGGGCCAGAGACTTGAAAATGTACATTTTGATAAAATCTATAGTTCACCTTTGATCCGTGCCTATGAGACTGCCAATCTTATAAGAGGCCACAGAAATATTCCAATTATCAGAGATGACAGATTAAGAGAACTTTCCTTTGGGGCAAATGAGGGAAAAGATTCTATGAAAATCAGAGAAGATGTAAACAATCCGTTTCATAATTTCTTTTCCAGACCGGAATTGTATGTTGCTCCGAAAGGCGGGGAAACTCTTGAACATATATGTGAACGTGCAAAGGAATTCATGGAACAGGTTATTGAACCACAGGCAGAGGAGCTGGAAAGAGTTATGATCGTTGCCCATGGTGCACTCAATAAGGCACTTATGTGCCACATAATGAATCATGGTATTTGTGAATACTGGTCGGGAGGTCTTCAGACAAATTGTAGTGTGGCTATTGTAGAGCTGGATGGTGGTGTATATCATGTTTTGGAGGAATCAAAGGTGTTTTATTAGAAAAATCAGAGGGAATAATATTTTTGGGCAGTGGAGATCATAGAATCACCGCTGCCTTTGCGTTAAGAAATTGCTTGACACACTTAATTTTTGGTTATATACTAAAACTCCTTTCGCCCTGAAAGGAAAGTTGTTTGAAAAGTTTATTATACACATTTTAAAATTGAATATCTTTTTACCTTCGGTATTCTCGTGGCAAAACCCAGGGGAAACCAGACCGACTTGGCAAGATAGAAATATAACTACCAGGAGGAAGTAACGATGATTACAATGGAAAACATTTGTAAGACCTACAAAGTTGCAAAAAGAAATGCAGGCTTTAAGGAGGCCTGTCACTCGCTGTTCCATAAGGAATATGAATATATCCATGCATTGGATCATGTCAGTTTTACAATTGACGATGGAGAAATGGTTGGATATATCGGACCTAATGGAGCGGGGAAAAGTTCTACAATTAAAATTCTAAGCGGAATATTAACACCGGACAGTGGAACCTGTATTGTAAATGGAAGAACTCCATGGAAGGACAGAATAAAACATGTCAGGGAAATTGGCGTTGTTTTTGGACAGCGCTCCCAATTATGGTGGGATGTTCCGGTCATTGATTCTTATGAATTATTAAGAGATATCTATCAGATTCCCAAAGTTACATATCAATCCAATCTGGATGAACTGACAGAACTGCTTCATTTAAGCGAATTATTAAAAACACCCACAAGACAATTATCATTAGGACAGAGAATGCGATGCGAGATAGCAGCATCCCTTTTGCATAATCCTAAAGTATTGTTTCTTGATGAACCTACCATAGGACTGGATGCAGTGTCAAAGCTGGCTGTCCGTGAGTTTATTCTTAAATTAAACAAAAATCATAGAACAACCGTTATTCTTACCACCCATGATATGCAGGACATTGAAGCCCTGACAAAGCGTATTATTATGATCGGAAAAGGAAGAGTGCTGCTTGACGGAAGTATTTCTGACATTAAGAAAGGCAATGCCAGTATTGATGAAGCGGTAGCGGAACTGTACCGTTCCTATGAAGTATAGGAGGTGTTGCGAAAATGAAGAAATATCTATCTTTTTTCCGATTAAGGTTTACTATGGGATTACAATATAGAGCGGCAGCATGGGCAGGAGTGGTAACTCAATTTTTCTGGGGAGCCATGGAGATAATGGTATTTTGTGCTTTTTACAGAGCGGATGCATCATCATTTCCAATGTCTTTGCAGGAAACAGTGTCATATGTCTGGTTACAGCAGGCATTTCTTGCACTGTTTGCAGCATGGATGGTGGATAATGAAGTGTTTGAGTCCATTATGAGCGGAGATATTGCCTATGAATTGTGCAGACCGATTAGTATATATAATATGTGGTTCAGCAGAGGTGCTGCACTTCGCACATCCAGGGCAATATTAAGGTGTTTTCCGATTCTGATTGTAGCTGCCTTACTGCCAAAACCTTATGGAATTTGTGCACCTGAAAGTGTTATGGCATTACTCTGCTTTGTGGCTACCTTAATTATTGGATTATTTGTCATGGTTGCTTTTTTTAATATGGTATATGGGTTGACGTTTTTTATGGTTTCTCCCAGAGGAATACGAATATTGGTTATGTCGGGGCTGGAATTTTTCACAGGTGCAGTCATACCGCTTCCATTTTTCCCGGATAAGATGGCAAGAATTATGGAGCTGCTTCCCTTTGCGTCAATGCAGAATGTACCTCTTCGAATATACAGTGGAAATATTCAGGGAAAAGAAATGGTATATGCCGTTCTTTTACAAATTATCTGGCTCATTATATTAATTGTTGTTGGAAAAGCGTTATGCCATATTGCTGAGAAAAAAGTATGCATACAGGGCGGTTGAGACAGATATATATGTAAAAAAATATAGGGAGGTAAGGTGATGAAATCGGCAATAAAGTTGTATGGACATTATATAGCCATACATGTAAAAAGTATAATGCAGTACAAAATGTCATTTTTGCTTACTGCAATCGGACAATTTTTGGTGTCATTTAACGTGTTTTTGGGAATTATGTTTATGTTTCAGCGGTTCTCCAATGTGGAAGGATTTACCTACAGTCAGGTTCTATTATGTTTTTCCATTGTTCTGATGGAATTTTCACTGGCAGAATGTTTTGTAAGGGGATTTGATCAGTTTTCTTCCATGGTAAAAGAGGGAGAATTTGACAGAGTACTTGTAAGACCAAGAGGAACAATCATACAGGTTCTCGGAAACAAATTTGAATTGACCAGATGCGGAAGAATGATACAGGCGGTTGTGATGTTTGTTTATGGAATAAATGTTAGTAATACAGATTGGAATTTAGGCAAAATAATTGCGGTAGTATTTATGATTATTGGTGGAACTGCTGTTTTTTCAGGTCTGTTTCTGATATATGCGGCTCTTTGCTTTTTTACATTAGATGGACTTGAATTTATGAATGTGTTTACGGATGGAGGGAGAGAGTTTGGCAGATATCCTATAGGCATTTATGGAAAAAGAATATTACAGTTTTGTACCTTTATAATCCCTTATGCCTTAGTACAGTATTATCCTTTGTTATACATATTGGGAAGAAAACAAAGGATAGGATGGGCGTTTGTACCGTTGATGGCAATTTTATTTTTGGTACCCTGCTATGGGCTTTGGAGAATAGGTGTAAGAAAGTATCAGTCAGCGGGATCATAGAAATTACTTTGGATTTTTTAACTAAAGAGAGTTGACAATTGAGAATGGTTAGTTTATCCTAACCTTGATGGTTACCAGTTATATAATTATATGTAGAGGAAGGATATAATGTGGGTATCAATGGTAAAAGATATAAAGAATAGAAATTCTGTAGATAATACTCGAAAAGACAGGATTATACAAAAATTAAAGGATCATGGATGCAGAATAACAAAGCAAAGGCTTATAATTTTAAATATAATTTTGGAAGATAAATGTTCGTGCTGTAAAGAAATTTATTACAAAGCTTCGCGGTTGGATGGGAAAATAGGCACAGCAACAGTTTACAGAATGGTAAATATATTGGAAGAAATCGGAGAAATCAACAGAGAGAATGTACTTAGAATCTCCCGGTGTCAGAATTGCAAGGACAAATATGTATGCGCAATAGAGTTCGATGATGATTCCGTTATTGAATTGTCAGAGCAGAAATGGAATCAGATCATAAAGGCAGGATTGTCTGTATATGGATATGCAAAAGAGCAAAATATCCGTAGTGTCAGGATGAATATGCAGTAACAGGAAAAATCAAATTGTAATCAGATTCAGTCATAACAAAATAATTGCTAAATGATAAAAAGTCTCAATAATACCTTATTGAGACTTTTTATCATTTAGGACGTTGATTTCAACGTAGCGGCATGATAGAATTCAGGGAGAGTTAGTTAAAACTAACTCTCCCTGATAAATCATCTGGACTTCCAAAGAAATATAGCACAATATGTTATGTTTTTTGCCGGAGGAGTAGCAGACCTCCGGTATGGAATGTCTGAACCACAAAAAATATCGTTGGGTTATAGGAAAAGGACAAAATGAAAAGGAGAGTTTGGAAATGAGTTATTTGCAAATTGAAAAAATAGTTGGAAGGGAGATTCTGGATTCCAGAGGAAATCCTACAGTGGAGGCAGAAGTAACTCTTGCTGATGGAACTGTCGGAAGAGGAATGGCTCCAAGTGGTGCATCCACAGGAGAATTTGAAGCACTTGAACTTAGAGACGGAAACAAGGAAAGATATCTGGGAAAAGGTGTTATAAATGCAGTAGAGAATATAAATAATATTATAAGTCAGACAATTAAAGGAATGGATGCATCGGATATATACGCTATAGATAAGGCAATGATAGAGGCAGATGGAACAAAGGATAAATCAAAACTGGGAGCTAATGCTATTTTAGCTGTATCCATTGCCACGGCGAGAGCTGCAGCAACTGCGCTGGATCTTCCGTTATATAGGTTTTTAGGAGGAGTTTCAGGAAACAGACTTCCCGTTCCTATGATGAATATTTTAAACGGAGGGGCTCATGCTGCAAACACAGT
>JAUUNJ010000581.1 GCA_030844625.1 Roseburia sp.
TTCAGTAAATTATATCATACCGACATGAACAATTCAATTCACACTCTATCAAGTACAAGCCAAACGCATGAATGTGCTCCTCAACCACACCATATACTAAATTCAAAAATTATAAAGACATAATCTTCTCTAAATGCTTTTCTGGATTTGTTCCAATCACATACCGTTTCTTTTTCATGCTTAACGGACGGCTTCCTACCTCTAAAATTTTTAACATATTCAAAGCCAGTTTTCTTATAATGTTCAGATTATAGGATGCCTGCTTTTCTAATGTGTGATTCCCATCTTCTCGAAAGGTTACATCTAAATGCCAATGATAGCTTTCTATCATCCAATGACCACGCACAGCTCGCTCTGCTTCTTCTATATTGGTCGACAGGCTGCTTATGAAATATCTTTCTTCTACTGTTGTACTGCCATCTGTCCCTGCTATTGTATTACGAGTCATGATAATGCTTTTTAATCCTGCCCATTCTTTCTTCCGGCTTAACCAGCTGATGTCTTCTGTCTGCCAGTATTCCCGTTTCTCAAGGTTCCCCCTGGCCTTTTCTATCCGGTTTTTATAAGCGCATTTCTCACGAAGTTCTTTATCTGCAAAATATTCCCTCACATCTTCCAGAAGACTCCCCTGGTTTGCCTTTAATGCCAGAACATAATCCGCACGCTTTTGGCGGATTTTCTTTACAATAGCCACCTGGGTTCCCATGGCATCTGTTGTTATGATTGTCCCTTTTATATTCAGATGGTCCAACAGTTCTGGGATTGCTTTGATCTCATTTGTTTTTTCTTCTACTCGTTTCTGTCCCAGGCAAAAGCCTCTTTCATCTACAGCACTGACAATATGATTCGGTCTCTGGTTCTTATTTCCGTTCCCTCTCTGGGTTTTTCCGTCAATCGCAAGCAGGCGCTTTACTTTCTCCCCCTCATCGCTGCTTAACATTTCATTCCACTTTTGCTGAAAACTTTCCAGAAATTCAGTGGGCACCATTGCAAAAACTCTTTGGAGTGTATCATGGGAAGGGATTCCATTTGGAAGTTCCAGATAATTTTGCAAAAAATCTTCATGTTCTTTTCCAAACATCTCAATCTCTACCCAATCATCTGCATTTGCAAGCGTAGCAAAAAATACAAGCAGGATAATATCCGCCATCTTATGCAAAACTTTCTTCTCCTGTCTTATGTCCATCACCGTACCTGCATAGTCTAAAATCTCTTTCATAGGAACACCCCATCCTTTTTTCTTTGATTATATCAAAAAATCCGGACAGGGTGTTCATAATTTATTCATTCATGCGTTTGTCGTGGTATCGATTCACATATGGTTTCAATTTTTCTAATGATGTTGTGACGATCAATTCTTCCGGAAAATGACATTCCGTCAAAATTTGTTCTGCTAAATTCAGTTTTCCCGCATCCAGATCCAAATGCGAATCACTTCCTGTTGTGATTGGAACCTCATATTTTTTACAATACTCCAACATAACTCGGATATTCTCATCCGCATTTTCTCTTTTATTATCTTCCCGCAGCGAGGAATTATTGACCTCTAGAAGTGTCCCTGTCTCCTTTGCAGTCTTGACAAGCACTTCATAGTCAATCGGAAAACGAGAATCATCCGGATGACC
>JAUUNJ010000582.1 GCA_030844625.1 Roseburia sp.
ACATATCGCTCCAAAAGGTGCTGTTATTAAAATAGATATTACCGCAACCGTAAGGACAATCTCTCCACAAGACAGCCCCATCGCAAGCGGTACCGTTCCAAGCGCTGCCTGAACTGTTGCCTTTGGTGTATATGCAACCATACAGAATAGACGCTCTTTTTTATTTAGCTTTGTTTTGACAAGCGATACTGCTACTCCCATCATCCTAAATACCAACGCCAAAATTACTAACAAAATCACTACAACACCTGCCGCTAATGCATACTTCAAATCAACCGCAATCCCAACCAATACAAATAGGAATATTTCTGCTCCAAGCCAAAGCTTATTATATTTTACGGATAGACGCTTTGCCAACACATCATATTTTTGATTGATGATAATGCCCATACTCATTATTGCCAACAGCCCTGAAACCGGCACAATACCTTCCAGTCTATTTTGCAATTCAAGCAGTAGAAATGAAACACTTAGAATGATAAGCACCTTTACGGAATCACGTATGTGAAATCTTCTAAAAAACCATACAAGAATAGTTCCTACTGCTCCGCCTAAAAGAACTCCCAGCAAAATAGATGTCGGTATCTGTATGAAACTTATTGCAGATACTTCCCCTGTTGAAGCTAAAGTAGTAAGTGCGGTAAACACTACAATCACAAACACATCATCCACAGATGCTCCCGCCAAAATTAACTGTGGAATACTCTTGTCCGTACCATATCCATCCTCTATCAGTTTTATCATTCTTGGAACAACCACCGCAGGAGATACCGCAGCTATGACACTTCCTATGATTGCTGCATCCAGAATAGATACACCTAATAATAACGGTGCGAAAATTATTGTTCCCATCATTTCAATACATGCCGGTACAAAACACATTAGAATTGCCGGACGACCTACCTTTTTCAAATCAGAAAAATTTAAAGACAAGCCAGCTCTTGTCAGAATAATAACTAATGCAATCTGTCTCAAATCTCCTGATATAGTAAGTATCGAGTCATCTACTAAATTCAAACAATGTGGACTTAATACAATTCCCACGATAATCATTCCCAGCAAGCTTGGTAATTTCATTTTTGAAAATATCCATCCCACCAGTAACCCGAACAACAAAATAATAGCAATACTCGTTAACATATAATCCTCCTTATACCACAGGAACTAAAAAAGCTGACAGTTTCTGCGTGGTTTTCGCAGAAGCCATCAGCATAATTGCGGTTTAGGGGTTATTACCCATGGGAGCGCCTCATTCCCAATGTTGATATTATAATATTTTTTCTTCTCTTTCGCAACAGAAAATTCAAATTTGTCTTTCTCTTAATTTCCTATTATACACCAAAATTATGAATATTTCTACCCGCCGTCTATTGACCTCAATTAAGAGGAAAGTAGGTGGCTTTTTTTGTTAGCAAAAAAATTTTCAAGAAATTTTGAAAAAACACCCCCCAAAAACGCTCTCCCATTTCAAACAAGTGAAGGGGTTAATTCCGAGCCACGAAAAGGTCAGCCCTTTCACTTGTATTTTGACAACTGAATAAACCATTCACTAAGACTTTAATTCTGATGATTTTAGCCACCTTATCGGGTACGCCGTGACTTCTGCATTGCAGAAC
>JAUUNJ010000034.1 GCA_030844625.1 Roseburia sp.
TAAAGGCTGTGGGCGTGTTTGTAAATGAAGAAATAGAACGTGTGGCATGGCTTGCAAATGAAGGAATTATTGATGTGATTCAGCTTCATGGTGATGAGGATAATGAATACATAGACGCCTTACGTAAATTGACAGACAGGGAAATCATCAAGGCAATCCGGGTAAAGGACACAGATGCCATAGAGCAGGGAAGAAGGCTAAAGGCAGATTATCTTTTGCTGGATACATTTGCAGGAAAAGATGTTTATGGCGGAACCGGAAAAACTTTTGATAGAAAATTAATTCCAGATGACATTGGTGACTATTTTCTGGCGGGAGGACTTGGCGCTGATAATTTAGAGCAGGTATTATCTGAATGTAATCCATATGCAGTTGATTTGAGCAGCAGTGTGGAGACAGACGGATTTAAGGATAGAGAAAAAATAAGAGAAGTGATTCGGATAGTGAAGACGTCATTGGTACCTAAAAAGTTCCAGTAGAGGTTTTCGGTGGTGAACAGTGAAATTTAGAGAGGAGAAAAAGATGAGCAAAGGAAGATTTGGAATACACGGAGGTCAGTATGTTCCTGAAACGTTAATGAATGCTGTGAATGAACTGGAGGAAGCATATAATCATTATAAAAATGACCCACAGTTTAATGCTGAATTAACAGAACTTTTTAATAATTATGCGGGAAGGCCATCGCTTTTGTATTATGCTGAGAAGATGACAAAGGATCTGGGCGGAGCGAAAATCTATTTAAAGAGAGAGGATTTGAACCATACAGGTTCTCATAAAATAAATAATGTTTTAGGTCAGGTTCTTCTTGCAAAGAAGATGGGAAAGACAAGAGTTATAGCAGAGACAGGTGCCGGACAGCATGGTGTTGCAACAGCAACAGCCGCAGCTCTTATGGGGATGGAATGTGAGGTCTTCATGGGCAAGGAAGACACAGAACGTCAGGCATTAAATGTATACAGAATGGAGCTTCTTGGGACAAAGGTCCATGCGGTTGAGAGCGGAACAATGACACTGAAAGATGCCGTAAATGAGGCGATGAGAGAGTGGAGCAACAGGATGTCAGATACCCATTATGTGCTTGGATCAGTTATGGGACCACATCCGTTTCCGACAATTGTACGTGATTTCCAAAGTGTAATTAGTAAGGAAATCAAAGAACAATTAATGGAAAAAGAAGGAAAACTCCCTGATGCGGTCATCGCATGTGTGGGAGGCGGCTCTAATGCCATTGGTGCATTCTATCATTTTATTGAGGATGAAAGTGTGAAATTAATTGGATGTGAAGCGGCAGGGCTTGGCGTTGATCATCCAAAGAACGCGGCAACAATTGCCAATGGCTCCGTAGGTATTTTCCATGGAATGAAATCTTTGTTCTGCCAGAATGAGGATGGTCAGATTGACCCAGTTTACTCTATTTCTGCAGGACTTGATTATCCGGGAATCGGACCGGAACATGCAAACCTTCATGATACCGGAAGGGCACAGTATGTACCGATTACAGATGATGAGGCGGTTGAAGCTTTTGAATACCTGTCAAGAACAGAGGGAATTATTCCAGCCATTGAAAGTGCACATGCTGTTGCTTATGCAATGAAGTATGCACCGATTTTGGATCAGGATAAAATAATTGTAATTAACATTTCAGGCCGTGGCGACAAAGATGTTGCTGCAATAGCAAGATATAGAGGAGTACAGATTTATGAGTAAAATACAAAGAGCTTTTGAAAACGGAAAAGCATTTATAGCATTTATTACAGGTGGAGATCCTGATTTGGAAACGACACAAAAACTGATTTTGGAGATGCAGAAATCAGGAGCGGATTTAATAGAGGTTGGAATTCCTTTCTCAGATCCAATTGCAGAAGGTCCTGTCATTCAGGAAGCGGATCTTCGTGCATTGACTGCTGGCTGTACAAATGATAAGCTGTTTGATGCCATAAAAGAAATTAAGGAGCAGGTTACTGTCCCACTGGTATTTATGACTTACATAAATGCCATTTATAAATATGGCACAAAGAAATTTATGGATAGATGTGTGGAGTGTGGTATATCAGGAGTTATTGTTCCGGATTGTCCTTATGAGGAAAGAGAGGAACTTGCACCATATTGTCAGGAGGCAGGAATTGATTTGATTCCTTTGATTGCTCCGACTTCCAATGCCAGAATCCAGATGATAGCAAAGACGGCCCAGGGATTTGTTTATGTTGTGTCATCTCTTGGTGTTACCGGAGTACGTCAGAATATTACCACAGACCTTGGAGCAATGACAAAATTAGTGAAGGAAGCAACAGATGTACCTTGTGCAATTGGTTTTGGTATTGCCAAACCGGAACAGGCAGCTAAAGTCTGTCAGTATGCAGATGGAGCAATTGTGGGAAGTGCCATTGTAAAAATAGTTGCAGAGCATGGTAGAAAGTGTGTTCCTTACGTTGGCGAATATGTTAAGTCAATGAAAGCAGCATGTAAACAGATTGTGTAAAGTAATATAATAACTATTGAAAAATTGATGGAATAATTATAAAATAATTTAAGGACAAACTGAATATTTGGGGAGCTTGTAGGCAGGCTGAGAGGAAGTAATCAACTTCGACCCTTTAACCTGATTTGGATAATGCCAACGTAGGGAAGTTTATTGATGAATTTTATTGCGGACAGACCATATCAGGTTTGTCCGCTTTATTTTATATTACAGGAGGAAGAGAAAATGTTTAAAGAATGTGTTGAAAATGTAAGAAAGAATGTGCCGTTAGTACATAACATTACAAATTATGTGACAGTCAATGATGTGGCTAACGTGCTTTTGGCATGCGGGGGAAGCCCGATTATGTCAGATGACGGGGGAGATGTAGAGGATATTACTTCAATATGCGGAGGTTTGAATATTAATATCGGAACATTAAATAAGAATACAATCCCATCAATGTTTCTGGCAGGAAAAAAGGCTAATGAATTGGGACATATTGTTTTGCTGGATCCGGTTGGAGCGGGTGCAAGCAGTCTTAGAACAGATACCGCAAATAATCTTTTAAAAGAAATTAAGTTTGATGTAATCAGAGGAAATATTTCAGAGATAAAGACTTTGATGCTTGGAAGCGGAAGTACAAAGGGTGTAGACGCAGATGTGGCAGATCAGGTTACGGATGATAATCTTGATGAGATCATTGCAAAACTTAAGAACTTTTCTGAAATTACAGGAAGCATTATTGCTGTTACAGGAGCAATTGATCTGGTATGCGACAGTAAAAAATGCTATGTCATTAGAAATGGCAGACCGGAAATGAGTTCTATTACAGGAACAGGCTGCCAGCTTTCAGGTATGATGACAGCCTTTTTAGTAGCCAATTCTAATAATAAATTAGAAGCAGCGGCAGCGGCAGTTTGCGCAATGGGACTTGCAGGAGAAATCGGATGGAGCAGAATGCAGGAGGGTGATGGCAATTCAACTTATAGAAACAGGATTATTGATGCCATTTATAATATGGATGGTGCCATTTTGGAAGAAGGTGCAAAGTATGAAATTCAGTAATACAACACCTAAAGATTTATTACTTTATGCAGTTACAGACAGGGCGTGGCTTCATGGTGAAACTTTATATGAACAGGTTGAAAAGACATTAAAAGGTGGAGCTACCTTCGTTCAGCTCAGAGAAAAAAGTCTTGATGAAGAGCATTTTCTTCAGGAAGCAATTGAAATAAAGGCACTTTGCAGGAAGTACAATGTTCCATTTGTAATCAATGACAATGTGGATATCGCAATAAAAATGGATGCCGACGGAGTGCATGTGGGACAGCGTGATATGGAAGCAGGAGATGTAAGAGAAAAGCTTGGTCCTGATAAGATTATCGGTGTTTCTGCACAGACAGTAGAGCAGGCGATTCTTGCGGAAAAAAGAGGGGCTGACTATCTTGGAGTAGGAGCCGTTTTTTCCACAGGTTCTAAGGATGATGCGGATGATGTTTCCCATGAGACGTTAAAGGCAATTTGTGATGCGGTTACTATTCCGGTAATTGCTATAGGTGGAATAAGTAATAAGAATGTTCTGGAGCTTAGAAGTACGGGAATATGCGGTATCGCAGTAATTAGTGCAATTTTTGCCCAGAAGGATATTGAGCAGGCAACAAAAGAACTGAAAGAGAAAACTATCCAAATGATTAGTGAAGGATAATAAGTGATATGGTTAAAGGGATTATTTTTGATGCTGATGGAACATTACTTGATTCTATGATGATATGGAAGGACGCAGGAAGGCTGTACCTTGAAAGCCTTGGTTATAAGGTAAAAGAAAATCTGGAAGAGATTATGTTTGATATGACCATGGCAGAGGGGGCTGAGTATATGAAGAAAAATTATGGTCTTAAGCTGATGGAAGACGAAATTATTCATGGGGTCAATTCCAGGGTATATGATTTTTATGCGGAGGATGTGGAGCCAAAGACAGGGGTAAAAGAGTTTCTTGAATATGTATATTTTAAGGATATACCTATGACCATTGCCACATCCACAGACAGACTGATGATTGAGGCGGCATTAAAGAGAACAGGCTTTGACAAATATATAAAGAAAATATTCACGACGACGGAAGTTGGAAAGGGTAAAAGTAACCCTGATATTTTTATTGCTGCAATGAAAGAAATGAAAAGCAGTGCAGATGAAACATGGCTGTTTGAAGATGCTGCTTACTCTATGGAGACAGCAAAGAAAATCGGTTTACATACTGTGGGTATTTATGATTTTTCCAGCATGAATCATCAGGAAGAAGTAAAAGGACTTTCAGATATTTACATAAAGAACTGGAAGCAATATCCATATGTGATTGAGAAAATGAATATTTAACTGTTGGATGAAAAGGAGAGAGGAATGAATACAGCATTAACAATTGCAGGAAGTGATTCCTGTGGAGGTGCCGGAATACAAGCAGATATAAAGACAATGACAGTCAATGGTGTTTATGCCATGAGTGTCATTACAGCTTTAACTGCCCAGAATACTACCGGCGTTTTAGGAATTTGTGAAGTAAGCCCTGAGTTTTTAGAATCCCAGATGAAAGCGGTTTTTGAGGATATCAGACCGGATGCGGTTAAGATTGGCATGGTATCATCAGGTGATTTAATTAAAATCATAGCAAAAAATCTTAAAAAGTATGATGCAAAGAATATCGTACTGGATCCTGTTATGGTGGCGACAAGCGGGGCAAGACTAATCAGTGATGGGGCAGTATCTGTCTTGCAGGAATATTTAATACCATTGGCATCGGTAATTACTCCGAACATTCCGGAAGCGGAAGTTTTGTCGGGAATGAAAATTACAACAGAAAATGAAATGATAAGGGCGGCAGAGCTTATCTGTGACAGGTTTGGATGTGCTGTGCTTTTAAAAGGCGGGCATAATATAAATGATGCAAATGATTTGCTGTACCATGATCACAGTTATCGATGGTTTTATGGGAGGAGAATTGATAATCCTAACACTCATGGAACGGGATGTACACTTTCCAGTGCCATTGCTTCCAATCTGGCAAAAGGAAATAACCTTGAAACATCAGTTGGGAAAGCAAAGGCATATATTTCCGGAGCTTTATCGGCAATGCTTGATTTAGGGCAGGGAAGTGGTCCCATGAATCATGCATTTGCAATAGAGAATAAGGAATAAAATGGTGCTGATGTCACAGTGAAGAGTGTGCTTGTGACTGGGTACAGTAAAGAAAAAAGAAAGAGGTACATTATGGAGAAGAAGGGAACATCAGTATTTAGTAACGGTCTTATCTGGTTTGGGGCAGGAGTATCCATAGCAGAAATATTAACGGGAACTGCACTGGCATCCCTTGGATTAAAGAAGGGAATTATTGCTATAATAATGGGGCATGTGATTGGATGTTTGCTGCTGTTTTTGTCAGGAATTATTGGAGCAAAAACAAAGAAAAGTGCTATGGAAACAACCAAGATAAGTTTTGGGAAAGCAGGAAGCGTATTTTTTGCCCTTTTAAATGTTATTCAGCTGACCGGATGGACATCTATTATGATTTATGATGGAGCACTGGCTGCAGGAGGAATTTTTAAGACAGGTAATTGGGTATGGTGTCTTGTAATCAGTGTGTTAATAATTGCATGGATTCTTGTGGGAATTAGGAATGTAGAAAAAATCAATTTGGTGGCAATGACAGCTTTATTTATTCTTACAATTGTTCTTTGTAACGTAGTGTTTTTCAGCGGAAATCATGCAGGAATAGTACCGGATGACGGATTGACATTTGGGGCTGCTCTGGAGTTATCAGTGGCAATGCCCTTATCATGGCTTCCACTGATCAGTGATTATACCCGGGAGGCAGAGAAACCGGTGAAAGCAACGGCGACAAGTGCGGTTGTTTATGGTCTGGTAAGCTGCTGGATGTATATGATTGGAATGGGAGCAGCTATTTTTGCGGGAAATGCAGGGATAGACCAGATTATGTTAAAAGCGGGTCTGGGTGTAGCAGGGTTGTTGATTATTATTTTCTCAACTGTTACAACAACTTATCTTGATGCATACTCTGCAGGGGTTTCCAGTGAGACTATATGGAAAAAGATTAATGGAAAATGGATGGCGGTAGCAGTTACTGTTTTTGGTATGATAGCCGCAATTATATATCCCATGGATGACATTACATACTTTTTATATTTTATTGGTTCAGTATTTGCTCCAATGATAGCAATACAGATTGCAGATTTCTTTATTCTGAAAAACAGAAATGAGGATAATCCGTTTAAAGTTTCTAATATGATAGTATGGGTCATCGGTTTTTGTCTGTATCGTTATTTTATGACACTGGATATTATTGTGGGGAATACACTGCCCGATCTGGCGGTAACCATTTTATTGTGTGTATTTGTATCAAAATTTACACAGTATTTTAGGAATAAAGCATAATCAAATATGTCAGACCATTTTGCTGATTAAGTTAAATTGTTAAAATAGAAAATTATAACCACAAAAAAGCCCCTATCTAAAACAAAAGTATGTTTTTAAATAGTGGCTTTTTTGTCTATGATATTTTATGGTATCAGGTTCCAAAGTAAGAGAAATGCATATAATCTTTTCTTTCTCCCCAGAAACCACGACTGAATCCGTATTTCTCCAAAATGTTTACTAAATCACATTTCAATGGAATAGAGTATTTGTTTTTCTTCGGCTTCCAGAAAGAACCGGCTAAAATAGTCTTTCCCTGAATCATATAATTTTCATTGGCGTTAATGTCAAGTGCTACACCGATGCAGTGTTCGGAAGTGGAGTTGTTTCCTCTCCAGCTATAACAGCCGATATCATGAATCGGAAATTTTTCTTTGCTCTTATATATTTCCTTGAACATCTGCTTCATCGACGGAGCAATGTTTTTATGAACAGTCAGACTAAATTTTCTTGTGTATTTTTTACCTTTCGAGTTAATATCCCAAACCTTTATTTTTATGGTTTTCATATTTTTCATTGCTTTTTTGCTGCTTTTATATCCGGTAATGTTTTTATTTCCGAATATGCGTTTATGCCTGCTCTCATAAGATTCCGCTGCATAGGAGTAGTAGTCGCAATATTTCAGATATGTTTCAGGTTCATTGCTTGTAAGAGGCTTTCCGCCTATGTTTTTGTAAGCATAAACTTTATAGTAATAGGCAACACCATTCTTAAGCTTTTTGTGCGTATAGGAAAGTTTTTTGTTCCCTTTCAAGGTTTTCAGTTTTTTGTACGTTCCGTTATATTTTTTTGAATAGTATACAATGTAGCCATCGGCTTCAGAAACCTTTTTCCATGTAATGGTGTTGGTAGATTTTTTCTTAGAAGATGATTTTGTTATTTTGGCAGCATCAATCCTTACAATAGCAGATTTGTAATTGGAAAATGATCCTGTAAAAATCTGATTGTCATATTTCACAAAAGGGCATACTTTGTAATAATATGTTTTTCCCACAGTCAGACCTTTATCTGTATGACTTAGGGAATCATCTAAATCCCAGCTATTATAATAGGAACTGCCAGAAGCGTTGTAAGTGTAAATAAGTGTGTAACCACTAGTGGCATTAATACTTCTATAAATATAATATCCATCTGCATAGGATACAGGTGTCCAACGAATTGATATGGAGTGCGATGCGGAAGAAACTGCCGATTGAACAACCGGCTTTGCCAATGGAATCTGCACCATATTGGAAAAAACTTCCGGTCCCGTAATGGTCTGATAATTTTCATCATCTTCCACATAGGCAACAATTTTATAATAATATGTAACACCTTCTACAATATAATCATCATATAAAGAGTAACTATCGGAAAAATTACTGTAAACATCATCAAAATATTCATAGTTTCCGTTTTTGGCGGTGGATTTGTATATCATAAAACCGTCTGCATACGAATTAACGGATGAATCATATTGCCATGTGAGATGAACAGAGTTATCGAGAGGGTCAATAGTGGCAGTGAAAGCTTCCGGTGCACCAGGAATCTGTGTCTGGGCATTAACTTCGGGAATAAAAGAATTCTCAAAAAGAAATGTGAACATTAATACAGAAAATAAGGTGGTGAGCAAAATTTTGATTGTGTTTTTCATGTTTTCTCTCCTTTGTAAATTATAAACTACATATTGTACAATAATTATGGTACACATACGCCATACTTTGTCAGCGTACGATCAGGTTATTGTCTATTGGTAATTGATAACAGTATAGCATATTTACAAAAATATAAAAATCTATATATTTCTTAAAAAAATTAAAAGCTTTATATAAAAGGTTTTCTTGAAAAATACCTGTAATGTTGTATAATATGTTGGTACGAGTAGACGTTTGGGGATTGTCTGTTTTTGATTTGTGGGGTACAGAATATTGAATTTAAAACAAATTATAAAAAACAAAAAGGTTAAAAATGTTTTAATTACGGTATGCGAAATATTAGTGGTTGCAGGTATTATATTCGGTGCCCTTATGTTTATTTACAGTAAAATAAACAAAGATGCTGAGCAGATCGGGGGTGTTCAGAATACAGAAGAAAATACTGAGACCAAGAAAGCGGATACCGGTTCAGATGAGTATTATATTGAAGTTAATATTAAAAAAAGTGCCATGATTGTCTATCAGTATTCCAAGGATAAGAAGACCAGAAAACCTTACAAGGTGTTCAAATGTTCTGTTGGAAGTGATGTGAAAAAAGGAAAGTATAAAACATCAGGCGGTTATTCATGGTTAAATATTAACGGGAACTGGCATAAATACAACACAAAATTTGATGCTAAATCATGGATACAATCTGCAGAGTACAGAGACAAGTACGACAACACATTAAAAAAATCATCTTATAATGCTATTGGTAAAAAACAGGAATCGGGAAGCTGCATTTTACTATATGCAAAAGATGCAAAATGGATTTATGACAAGTGCACCAATAAAACGGAGATTTCTATTATAAAAGGAAAAAAGAGCGACAAACTTCCTCTTGCACCGGAACAGACAGTTAAAGCAGTAAAATATTGCGGATGGGATCCCACAGATCCCGATAAAAATAATCCTTATAAAAAAATCAGCAGCGGAAAAATTGTTACGGGATTGTCTACAGTTTATGTGGAAAAAGGATATGAACCGGAATATTTAAGTAATTTACTGGCAACGGATGAAAACGGTAAAAGTGTTCTGGGGTCACTAAAATATACAAAGATTGACACCGGTGAAACCGGTACTTATAAAGTAAAATATACGTATAAGACAAAAGCGGGAACTAAACTGAAAGCAGTTCAAAAGTTTAAGGTTGTAGATACTACCTGTCCGGTTGTAACCTGTTCGAAGAGTTTGTTTAAATTGGAGATTGATATTGAAGATGCAGAGGATCTGAATAAAGAGTCCACTGTAAAAGAGATACAGGACATGGTTCGGGCGGCTGTTTCCTGTAATGAAAGCGGTGTTACCATTACTGTATCATGTATGAGTGCAGAGGAACTGAGAGAAGGCAAAATTCCTGTTGTAGTAAAGGCACAGGACAAGGCTGGCAATGTAGGCTCCTGTCAGGTTATATGTGAGATTATAATCAAAGAAGAAGAGACAGTTAAAGAAACTAAGCCTGCAAAGGAACACCCGACAAAACAAAAGAAGAAAAAGAAAGAAACAACCACCAAGAAGAAAACTAAAGAAAAAACAACTGAAAAAGAGACAACAAAAAATTCTTCAGATAAAGGTGCTGAAGAGACAACAACCGTTAATGAATAATTTTATATACATTTTAGGAGGAATGAATTATGGCAACACCTTATAATCATAAGGAAATTGAAAAGAAGTGGCGTCATAACTGGGATGTAAATCCTATAAATAAAGACACTTCAAAACCAAAATATTATTGTCTGGATATGTTTCCTTATCCGTCAGGATCAGGACTTCATGTTGGACACTGGAGAGGATACGTTATCAGTGACGTGTGGAGCCGTTATAAGATGCTTCATGGATATCATATTATTCACCCTATGGGATGGGATGCTTTCGGTCTTCCGGCAGAAAATTATGCAATCAAGATGAAAACGCATCCTGCAAAATCCACAGCCGACAACATTGCAAACATTAAGAAACAGATTAATGAAATTGCAGCACTCTATGACTGGGATATGGAAGTAAACACAACAGATCCTAATTTCTACAAGTGGACACAGTGGATTTTTGTGCAAATGTTTAAGAAAGGTCTTGCTTACCAGAAAGAAATGCCGATTAACTGGTGTCCTTCCTGTAAGACAGGTCTTGCCAACGAAGAGGTTGTAAATGGATGTTGTGAGAGATGTGGAGCAGAGGTTACAAAGAAAAATCTGAAACAGTGGATGTTAAAGATTACAGCCTATGCAGACAGACTTTTAAATGACCTTGAAAAGCTTGACTGGCCGGAAAAGGTTAAAAAGATGCAGACAGACTGGATCGGAAAATCTTATGGTGCAGAGGTTGACTTTAAGTTAGAAAATTCTGATGAGAAGATTACAGTATATACAACAAGACCGGATACACTTTACGGTGCAACATTTATGGTCCTTGCTCCGGAGCATGCAATGGCGAAGTCATTATCCACACCTGAGACAGAAGCAGATGTGGACGCCTATATTCAGATGGCTGCTAACAAGTCATCAGTAGACAGACTTCAGGGAAAAGAAAAGACAGGTGTATTTACAGGAAGTTATGCAATTAACCCATTAAACGGTGCAAAGGTTCCAATCTGGCTTTCTGATTATGTTCTGGCGGATTACGGTACAGGGGCAATAATGTGTGTTCCTGCCCATGATGACAGAGACTTTGAATTTGCAACAAAATTCAACATTCCGATTATCCAGGTTATTGCCAAAGATGGAAAAGAAATAGAAAATATGACAGAGGCTTATACAGATGCTGTCGGAACAATGATTAATTCCGGTGAGTGGAATGGTATGGAGTCAGCTGTTCTCAAGAAAGAAGCGCCACATATTATTGAGGAAAAAGGTTTTGGAAAAGCCACTGTTAACTATAAACTTCGTGACTGGGTATTCTCAAGACAGAGATACTGGGGAGAGCCGATTCCTATTATTCATTGTCCTGATTGTGGTCCGGTTCCTGTTCCGGAAGATCAACTTCCATTATTATTACCGGATGTTGAATCTTATGAGCCGACAGGTACAGGGGAATCGCCGCTTGCTGCAATTGATGAATGGGTTAACACAACATGTCCTTGCTGTGGAAAGCCTGCAAAGCGTGAAACAAATACAATGCCACAGTGGGCAGGTTCTTCATGGTATTTCTTAAGATATGTTGACAATAAGAATGACAAAGAACTGGTATCAAAGCAGAAAGCACATGATAATCTTCCGGTAGATATGTATATCGGTGGTGTGGAGCATGCAGTACTTCATTTGCTTTACTCAAGATTCTATACAAAGTTTTTATATGATATCGGCGTGGTTGATTTTGAAGAACCATTTAAGAAACTGTTTAATCAGGGCATGATTACGGGGAAGAACGGTATCAAAATGAGTAAATCCAAGGGGAATGTTGTTTCTCCGGATGATCTGGTTAGAGATTACGGATGTGATTCTTTAAGAATTTATGAAATGTTTGTTGGACCACCGGAACTTGATTCTGAATGGGATGAGAGAGGTATTGATGGTGTATACAGATTCATGACCAAGTTCTGGAAACTGGCGACTACAAGTATAGAAGTAAATGTAGAGCCTACCAAGGAAATGATTAAGCTTCGTCATCAGATGATTCATACCATTACAAGACGTCTGGAAGATTTCAGCTTAAACACAGTAGTTTCAGGTTTTATGGAATTTAACAATAAGTTTGCTGATATTGCAAAGAAGACAGGCGGAATAGACAGAGAGACGATTGAAACTTTTGTTACACTGCTTTCTCCATTTGCACCACATATTGCAGAAGAATTGTGGGAGAAGCTGGGAAAGAGCGGAAGTGTATTTGAGAACAACAAATGGCCTGAGGCTGACCAGGAACTTATGAAAGATGATGAAATCCAGGTTCCTGTTCAGATTAATGGTAAGACAAAGGTTGTAATCAGTGTTCCTGCTGATATTGTAAAAGACGATGCCATCGCACAAGGCAAAGAAGCACTTGGAGATAAACTGACAGGAAATGTAGTAAAAGAAATCTATGTTCCGGGAAGAATTATCAATATTGTTGTAAAATAAAATTTAGATGATAGAAAATGTCTGGTGAAGTGATTCATCGGACATTTTTTTCTCATTTTGGGGATGAGTGTCCTAATGCTGGTTATATAGCGATGGTTGAACACAAAAAACAAAATTACACATATTAAAAGACACCTCTGAAAATGAAAAAACATGTGAGGCTTAATTACATATAAGATGGAATTTATTTATTCGTTTCATCTTATAAACATGTTGCAGACATATTTTATTTATGATATTTTAAAGAAAAGAGATGAACGGATTATAAAATGGGGGATGAGATAATCTAATACTATTTTAGAACAATATAATTTGAAAATATTGAATCAGTCCCCAGTTACAAAGTAGCAGGGGATTTTTTATATAATAGGAAATCCTTTTGAATTTCCTATTATATAAAAACGCTTTATGGAATCGAGGAGAGGTAATTATTCTTCCGAATCCGTGCCTTGTAAGAGAGTTGGCAAGCGAATTCTTTGTTCTGTATGTAAACAATGAGCCGGCGGAATACTTGTGATAACCCGAGCGGACCATATTATACATTACCGGTTTCTTGATAGAAAAATATAAAGGGGAACAGTTCAATGATGATTGATGGGAAAGAAATACTATTGTATTTATATTACACAATACACATTCCAGAAATATTTAATATAATAAATATAATTATTGGAATTATGATTGGATTTTTTGCATACAAATTTTCACGAAAGTTTGTTGCAAATATAATCGGGGCATATTTTGGAACTTTATTCGGAGGAATGGTTGGTTATATAATATGGGAACACTGGATTTCCATATGTATTGGTTCAGTGATAGGAATCCTAGTTTTTTTGTTCCTTGGAAAATTAAAAAAAGGAAATATATTTATTTTTTCATTTACCTTTTTCATGCAAGTAAGCTATATTTTAATAAATGCATTGATTAGCTG
>JAUUNJ010000583.1 GCA_030844625.1 Roseburia sp.
AAATGATATAATTGAGGAGAACCTTCAAAGCGCTGTCATGACTGAAGGAGAAAAATAGCATGGCGGTAATAAAACAGGACGATGGACTGTGGCTAGTTGATATTAGTGATGGTAAAAGTTCCTTAACTGGCAAACGTATACGACACCGCAAATCTAATTTTTTAACAAAAAAAGAAGCAGAGGAATATGAGGCTTATTACCGTATCCATAAGTTAAATCAGATACAGAATACAAAAAAACTCACCATTTCCTCTCTTTATGTAATGTTAAAAGAAGAAGATGAGCTTCGTGGAAATAAAAGAGGTACAATAGATACTCAGAACTCATACTATACCCAATATGTATCGCGATTCTTTGAAAATGCTGATATGTCTTCAGTTACCATTCAAGATGTAAAAAAATATCGAGATTGGTTAATTGAACAGCCTAGTGTAAAAGGTGGCACACTTACACCAACGCATATTAACCAACAAATGATTTTTGTTCATAAGTTGTTTGATATTGCTATTTCGAAAGGATATAGACAGGATAATCCATGTGATGCCATTCGGAAACTTCCAGAAAAGCATAAAGAAATGTCTTATTATACTCCTGAACAATTCAAGGAGTTTGAATCTTATTTTGAAGAAAGTGAGTATCCTTTTAAACTTCTGTATCGTGTACTTATGTTTACGGGAATTCGTATGGGGGAGGCACTTGCCTTAACTTGGAGAGATGTTTTTCTTGACGAGGGATATATTAAGATCCGTAAGTCAGCCTATTATCGCAATGGGAAAATACATATTGGATCTGTAAAGACGACTCAATCAAATAGAGAAATCTATATCCATAAAGCTTTTGTGGATGAGTTGAAGACCTGGAAGTCAGTACAAAGTCAGAGGCTGTCTAAACTAACTGATTCAACAGATGATTTGCAGATTTTCCAATTTTCAGGTGAGCCTATGACTGCTCCGAATGTCTCTAACTTTAGAGCAGCATTCAAGAAACGATTGCCAGAAGACTTCAAATTGATTCGAAACCATGATTTTAGGCATTCACATGTAGCCTTTTTAATAAATCAGGGATTGAGGAGAGGAGAAGGAAAGGATTATATCTTTTTCACTCTGATGAAACGACTAGGACATAGTTCTATCAATACAACAATAAATATCTACTCACATTTGTTCCCATCACAACAAAAAGAGGTCGCTAACGCATTTGACGATTTTTAGAAAAATGGGCAGAAGTGGGCAGTGAAAATTAAGCAATAGGGTCTAAACCCTTGATACGAAAGGAATCTAGAAAACATTATGATGAATATGCAAAATATGATGAAGCAAGCTCAAAAATTGCAAAAGCAAATGGAGCAAAGCCAAGCAGAATTAGCTGCAACTCAATTTGTAGGGAAATCTGCTCAGGACTTGGTTGTTGCAACCCTGACAGGCGATAAGAAGGTCGTTTCCATTGATTTCAATGCTGCAGTGGTCGACCCAGAAGATCCAGAAACGCTTTCTGATATGACGGTGCAAGCCATCAATGCTGCCATTGAAGAAATTGATGCGGCAACCAAGAAAAAACTCGGTGCTTTCGCAGGGAAATTACCATTTTAAGC
>JAUUNJ010000035.1 GCA_030844625.1 Roseburia sp.
CTCTTCTATTAATTCAGGAGTAGAAACAACAAGAGTTTTCTGCTGTTTGGTTTCCTGTACTACATGCTTTCTCTGTATGTATTTTAAAACAATATGTGTCAGATACATAGTTATGATGTCCATCAAAAAGAAAGACACTAACACAATTCTTGAATAGGAATTTCCCAACTGTAAAACAAACATATATGCAAACAGTAAACCAATCAGTAAAATATTGTGTACAACTACAATTCTGAACTCATCAAAATAACCCCGGTGTAAAATTCCAGAGTAATAATTTCGAAAAAAACTTATACAGAAATGCATTATCATTGCAATGATTACAAGATTTCTGTATCCGTTATGAGCATACATATTATGAAATCCGCATCTTGAAAAATACGCCAATAAAAATGTTACATTTATACATAACAAATCTGCAAGAATAAAATCCAGATGTTTCATCCAGCTGTTTTTCCTTACATGCATATTATTTTCTCCCTTTCAATTTATCAATCCCCCCTTTGTTTGATTAATTTTATAATATATTTATTCAAAAGTAAACATAAAGCGCGCAAAAACTGTCTAATACAGGGTTCATATTTTTGTCATTTTTGTAAATTTTTATGTCATAAGTGTAAAATGTATCACCTGCACATTGATTTTATTTTCTGCAGGGGATAATATAACTTATCGGCAAAATTTTTAATACTGCTATTTCAATTTATCTGTAATCCAAAGGAGTATTCATATGGGCTGGAAAGAAAAATTTTCAAAATTTATGTATGGAAGATATGGAGTTGATCAACTGTCAAAGTTCATGCTGGCAGTTACATTCATATTATGCATTGTTTCCATATTTGTCAGAGGACAGGCGGGCTCAATTATCAGCACCCTTATTCTGATTTTAATTATTCTTTTATATTTTCGTATGTTTTCTAAAAACATCTATAAGCGTGCTGCGGAAAACGAAAAATATATGAAAATAACAAACAAGTTTCGTAAAAAAATCAATACAGAGAAGAACATTGCCGGACAAAGAAAATATTATCGTTTTTATAATTGTCCCGGATGCGGTCAAAAAATCCGCGTTCCAAAAGGTCGTGGAAGAATTCAAATAAGATGCCCGAAGTGCAATGAAAAATTCATTAAAAAAAGCTAAAACAAAAAATGAACCGAAACCCATTTGGCACTGGTGCGTATGAATTAAAAATGGTGATAATTTATGTTTGGATATGTTGTGGTAAATAAGCCTGAATTAAAATTTAAAGAATTCGACATTTACAGGGGCTATTACTGTGGTCTGTGTAACTCACTGCGCAGACGTTACGGTGTTGTAGGACAGTTAACACTTACTTATGACATGACTTTTCTTTCTCTTCTTCTTTCTTCACTTTATGAACCTGAAGTAAAAGATGAAATGCACAGATGTATTGTGCACCCTGCCCAAAAACACCGGATGATTAGCACCAAATATACAGATTATGTGGCTGATATGAATATACTTTTGTCTTATTATAAGGCACTGGACGACTGGAAAGATGACCATAATATTTTAAAACTGGCATTTTCAAAAATGATAAAAACCAAAAATACCAGCTATAAGAAAAAAGCCGATGCCATTACATCGTTATTAACCGAACTCGGTACCCGCGAAAAAGAAAACGAAACGAATATCGATATAATGGCAGGTATTTTCGGAAAAATTATGGCTTTACTCTTTTCCCCTGAACAGGATCAATGGTCCTCTTCTCTTGAGAGAATGGGATTTTTCCTTGGGAAATTTATTTATATTCTTGATGCATTCGACGATTTAGAAGAAGATATCAGGAAAAATCATTATAATCCCTTTAAATCTATTTGCAATGAACCTGATTTTGATGATAGAATAAAGTCCATGCTGACAATGATGATTGCTGAATGTTCTAAGGAATTTGAAGTCTTACCCATCATTGAAAATGCAAATATTCTAAGAAATATTCTTTATGCCGGTGTATGGTCTGTTTACTATAAAAACATAAAAGCCCGCAGTGATAAAAATCACAACCAGCGAAGAATAAATAATTGATGATTTTGGAGACATAAAATGAGTGATCCCTATAAAGTTCTGGGAGTTTCCCGGAACGCTACAGACGATGACATAAAAAAAGCATACAGAGAATTAAGCAGAAAATATCATCCGGATGCCAATATAAACAACCCTGACAGAGATAAGGCTGAAGAAATGTTTAAGCTTGTTCAGCAGGCTTATGACCAGATTATGGATGAACGTAAAAACGGCGGTTCTTATGGAACCGGTGACTACGCCGGCTATGGCAATGGTGGTTATAATTCCGGTACTTACGGTGATTTCCGTGACTTCAGCGGTTTCGGTGGTTTTGGAAGCACCGGAAACTACAGGGGAACCCGTCAATCTTCTTATAGTCAGGAAGATTCTTACTACACTGCAGCTGCCAATTATATAAACAGCCGTCATTTTCAAGAAGCTTTAAACGTATTAAACAACATTGAAAACAGAACTGCCCAATGGTTTTTTTTAAGTTCTCTTGCCAACAACGGTCTTGGCAACAATATCATGGCTTTGGATTTTGCCCGTAGAGCAGCAGCCATGGAACCAACAAATCCGACTTATCAGCGGTTGGTTCAGACCCTTGAAAATGGGGGTGAATGGTACACTGACAGACAATACACTTTTGGCGGTGACCCCAACAGTATGTTCTGTTGTTCTAATCCATGCACGACTTTGTGCCTTTTAAATTTATGTTGTGGATGTTAACAAATTATATTTGGATAAATATAACTACACCACTCTCAAACTTAAACATTTTCAATCATATATATCAAAAACCTGATTCTCCAAATGGCGTATCAGGTTTTTTGCAGTATTAGCATATACATATGCATATGAAATTGTTTCTGCCTCAGAAAATCAAATATACATTTATAATTTAGGAAATTTAAAATCTTTAGGATTCACAGGTTTTTAGTTGTTAAATAAATTTAAAACTTTAAGGGTGTACCAAAAGTTTCAGACTTTTGGTACACCCTCTTTTATATTTTTATTTTAATCCATAATTTAACAACTTCTGGCTGTCCTTCCATCGCTGCTCATCTGTCTCATCATTCAGAACCACGCTGATACATGTCGTATCTCCTTTTTTCGCCGCAGATACAAGACATTTCCCCGCCAGATCTGTGCTGCCGGTTTTCATTCCCAGACAATACTTATAATAGTACTTTCCACTTTCATTTATTAACTCATTGGTAGATTTCCATGTTTTATTTAAAGTTTTTGAATATTTATTTTTCAGTTTACAGATTTTCATAATGGTATCATTGCTGTAAGCTTCAATTGCAATCTTAGACAAGTCGCTGGCCGTAGTGTACTGCTCTTTATCATCGTACCCGTCAGGGGATGTAAAGTTGGTATTTTCCAGATTCATATCTCTTACATTTTTGTTCATCTCAAATATAAATCTCTGCACACATTGAGCGGAAGTAAATTTCTTTCCTTCGTTAGCAATATTGTTTTCAAGAATCGCCTGTCCTGTGGCTTTCGCTAATATATAAGCTGCATCATTTCCCGAAGAGATTAACAATCCCTCCAGCAGTTCTTCCACTGTAACAACCTGTCCCTTAGAAAATCCCGCTTTACTGGAATCGGGTGCTATCATCGACACTTCATCCCCAATCGTAACTACATCACTTGTACTCATGGTCTGTAATACGGTCAATGCTGTCATTAACTTAGTGGTACTGGCAGGATACATTTTTTCGTCAATATTTTTACCATACATAATCGTCTTTGAATCCACATCCACAAGTATGGCTGCCTGAGCGTTTATCTGGTCCTTAAAGTTATTGGAATTTTCCGTATCGGAGTATTCCATCGGGTGTAAATTATAATCTGTCCAGGGATTTCTTTCACTGATTACATAATTATCATGAATAAAATCCTGTACGATAACATCGCTTTGAACTGCCTCCTGAACGGGTTTGTAAACGATTTTTGTTTCTTTACCTATTTGTAATGTGTAATCTATTGTACCTATGATCAATAAAACTGCAACTGCCGCACTGATTACACACCTTAGATGCCTTTTCACTGAATATCCTCCAAAGTAAATATCTGTTTATTAAAAGTAATAGTTTTCCATTGTTCTTCTGCCGTAACAGTATTTCCCGTTTTCCACGTTTCATACGTTTCATCAGGAAGTTTTTTGTTAGATGCTGTCATTATTTCTTCCACTTTATCAGCAATTTTCCTTTTTTCAAAAACATATTTTAAGCGTTTTTCACTAATATCAATTTTTGAACTAAGTATTTTACTTGTTTTTAAATAATAATTTTCAACGTCAATCTCCACCTCTTTTTTCTCTTCGTCTGAAAGATTGACATTATATTCTTCTGCAAAAGAATACATACATTCTCTACGGCATATATCATCCAGCACCATACTTTTAACGCCCTGCTGCCATGTTACTCCATCTTTCATTTCACTATTCCAGTCAATTTCTTTTCCTTCTGTAATATAATAAGTCTCATATGTTGCCTGCGCCGTATATACATAGTACTTTGCCTCATCAAGAAATACTTTTATGTCTCCCGCATGAATCGCTACCGTTTTCTCCGGATTAATCGTGGTTGTTTCTTCTTTTTTTCTCGTTTCTTTACTTCCACACCCCATTAGGCTTATTATTAAAATTCCACATAATATAATCCCAGAAAATTTTTTTATTTTTCTCTTTTTATTATTCATTCTCAGTTTTTCTCTTTTCGTTATTCTTTATCCATCAGCGTAGACAATGACTGGACCAGCTTTTCAGCCCTCTTAACTACATTGTCTGCACTCTGCCCAGGCTCATACAAAAAGTAAGGAGCCTCATTAGGTATAAATTTTAACCTTCCTTTGTATTCTCGTACAAGAATCGGAATCCTCTCCACATCTATCTTTGCCTCCGGCCACATAGTAAGCTTAATTCTGTCTTTATTGCCTGAAATCTCCGTCACATAAGCCTGATGAGCTGCTGCCTTTAACAATGCAGCCTGAAGAAGATTTTCAACCTGAGTCGGAATATCTCCAAAACGGTCAAGCAGTTCATCCTGCATATCTTCGTATTCCTCAATGGTTTCAATTCCTGCAATACGTTTATAGATATCCATTTTTAACGCTTCATTTTTGATATAGGAAGGCGGTACAAATGCATCAATATTCAAATCTATCTTGGTTTCAAAATCATCTGCCCGCTTATGACCTTTTAACACCTCAATTGCTTCATTCAACATTTTACAGTAGAGGTCATATCCCACAGCTTCCATATGTCCGCTTTGGGCAGCTCCCAGAAGATTTCCGGTTCCACGAATCTCTAAATCTCTCATTGCAATCTTTACACCGGAGCCAAGTTCCGTAAAGTCTCTGATTGCTCCCAGACGTTTTTCCGCAACCTCTGTAAGCATTTTATTTCTGCTGTACATAAGAAATGCATAAGCAGTACGATTGGATCTTCCCACACGGCCGCGAAGCTGATAAAGCTGGGACAATCCCATTCGTTCAGCATTATGGATAATAATTGTATTTGCGTTTGGAATATCCAGACCGGTTTCAATAATGGTCGTTGTAACCAGCACATCTATGTCTCCATTGACAAAATCGTACATAATTTCTTCCAACTGTCTCTCGCTCATCTGCCCATGGGCAAATGCCACATTGGCATCAGGAACAGAATTCTGCACTCTTGTAGCTATATCTGCAATATCCTGAACTCTGTTGTATACATAATAAACCTGTCCGCCTCTTGCAAGCTCCCTGTTAATTGCATCCCTTGTTATTTCCTCGTTGTATTCCATAACAAAAGTCTGTATCGGCATTCTGTCCTGCGGCGGTTCCTCCATGACACACATATCTCTGATTCCAATAAGGCTCATATGAAGGGTTCTTGGAATCGGTGTTGCTGTCAATGTAATTACATCAATGTTATTTTTTAATTCCTTAATTTTTTCTTTATGTTTCACGCCGAAACGCTGTTCCTCATCAATAATCAGCAATCCCAGATCATGAAATTTAACATCATCGGAAAGAAGTCTGTGGGTGCCGATTACAATATCCACATACCCCTTCTTCAAATCTCTTATGCTCTGATCTATACTTGCTTTTGTTCTGAATCGGGATAACATTTCCACGCGCACAGGAAAATCTTTAAATCTCTGCTTAAATGTTTTGTAATGCTGTTGTGCCAGAACCGTAGTCGGCACCAGATATGCCACTTGTTTATTATCCTGAACCGCTTTGAATGCTGCTCTTATAGCAATTTCTGTCTTACCGAACCCCACATCGCCACATACAAGTCTGTCCATGATTTTTGTGCTTTCCATATCTTTTTTCACTTCATGAATAGCACTCATCTGATCCTCTGTCTCCTCAAACGGAAACAGTTCTTCAAACTCTTTCTGCCACTCTGTATCTGGTGAAAACTGAAAGCCTTCCCCATTCTGTCTGATTGCATAGAGCTGCACCAGTTCTTTTGCAATATCTGCAACCGCTTTCTTGACCCGACCTTTCGTCTTTTTCCATTCCTGACCACCAAGTTTGTTAAGTTTTGGCGGTTTTGCCTCGCTGTCGGCATACTTTTGAATCATATCCAACTGAGTCGCCAAAACATAGAGACTGCTTCCTCCAGCGTATTCTATTTTTATATAATCTTTTACCACATGGTCAACTTCAACTTTTTCAATTCCCCGGTAAATACCCAGTCCATGGTTTTCATGAACCACATAATCACCAATATTTAAGTCTGTAAAGCTTGAAATATTGGTTCCTTTATATCCATGTTTTCTACGTTTTTTCTTTTTTCTCTCACCAAAAATATCTGTATCTGAAATTGCCACGAACTTGATCATGGGATACATAAAACCCTTGCGCAGTCTGCCTTTTATAATCATTACCTCACCGGGCTGAACCTGTCGTTGTTGGTCTTCTTCAAAAAAAGCACTGATGTCAAACTGTCTCAAATCTTCTGCCAGTCTTTGTCCCCTGGTATCCCCTCCTGTAACCAACAGTACCGAATACTTTTGTTTTTTATATTTTTTTAAGTCCTCTACAAGCATTTCAAACTTGCTGTTATATGGACTTATATTTCTTGATTCCACCTCCACAAAATCATCTGCAGTAAAACTTTTAATTTTCTGGGCAATGGTTGTAAAGAGGACTTTTTTACAATTGTTAATGCGGTTAATTATGTCTTCTTTCTGCCACATAACATTGGTCTGTCCTGACAGCACATATCCTTTTGCCAGTCTGTTAGCCATACTTTCCCTGAATTCTGCATCTACTGCATTGAGCTGTTCCTCCACTCTTTTCGGTTCATCAATAAAATATACAGGTTCATCAAAATAATCCAGCAGGCTTACCAGATCATCGCAAAAATAGTTTACATAACTGTCCAATGAAATGCTGTTTGGATTGATTTCTGCATGAACTAAAAATTCTTCTATTGTTACTTTTAATCTATTTGCCTCTTCTGTCTTAAAATCTTCTCTGAATTTTTTTACAGCACAATCCAGTTCACTCCGGATTTTTCGTATTCCCTCAGTAATCTCTTCTTTCTTTAAAGCATATTCGCTTGCAGGAAAGATTTTTACACTCTCAAGGTTTTCTATGGAACGCTGACTTTCAATCTCAAAACTTTTAATCAGATCTACCTCATCATCCCAGAAATCGATTCTATAAGGAACATCATCTGTCAATGTATAAATATCAACAATACTTCCCCTTACTGCAAACTGACCCGGACCGTCTATCTGCTCTACAGATTCATATCCCATCTGCACCAGTTTACTTTTAAGAGCTCCTGTCTCTATAATACTTCCCTCTGAAATCTCAATATAATTATCCCTGATTTTGTCAGGTGGAAGAATTTTATCCATAAAAGCATCTGCTGTAAGAATCACTGTAAACGGCTTATCTTCCACTAATTTCTGTATAAACTCCAAACGCTGCTGTAATATGAAACTTCCATGTATATCTGCACTAAAAAAAATAAAATCTTTAGACGGATATATTACCGCATCATCTGTAAATCCTTTTATATCTTCGTAAATCTCTTTTGCCTTTGTGGCACTAAAAGTAACAATGACTTTCTGCTTATAGCCATTGCTCAGACCCTTTATAAAATGTGCAAGCTGGGAGTCACTGCATCCTGCCACCTGACAGGATCTGTTATGTGACAAGCAGTCCCTTACCTGCTCATACTCACTCAATTGTAAAAGTGGATAATCAAAACTATTCATCATTATCTCCACAAAATCTATTCTACATACTTCGTCCAGTCTCCATTGTCCCCAGAACGCTTTCCACTATTGGCTCTGCAATCAATTGTACTTATTCATTGCTGTGTTAATATCTTCTATTATCATAATTTCCACAGCGGATGCCGCATCTCTTATGGCGTCATCCACCAATGTTCTTTCTTCTTTCCCGAACTTTCCGAGGACATGTTTTACCAGATTCCCTTCATTGGCTCCAACACCAACTCTTACTCTCTGAAACTTTTGAGTACCTGCATGAGCTATAATACTCTTAAGTCCATTATGTCCACCTGCGCTTCCCTGAGCTCTTATTCGGATTTTTCCCGTGGCAAGATTTATATCATCAGAAATAACAATAATGTCCGTTTCCGGATTTAATTTATAAAAGTCCATCACTGCTCTTACCGACTCACCACTTAAATTCATATAAGTCTGTGGTTTCACCAGCACTACTTTCTGACCTCCAACGGTACCTATACCACACAGTGCCTTATGCCTTTTTGTTTTAACTTCCACCCCCATCTGATCTGCCAGTTCATCTATTACATCAAAACCTACATTATGTCGTGTTTTATCATATTTTTTCTCTGGATTTCCCAGTCCAATTATTGCATACATAATTATTTCTCCATAAAAATATCACTGAACTAATAATACTATTTTTCGGGTGTTTCTTCAATATCACATTGTACTCCTTTTACTAAAATTTTTGAACTGAAACTATATCCTCTCCTTTTTCACATCTCTACCATTCCTTATTGGGAAAGAAAGTGGTCGCACAAATTGTGCGACCATCTCCCTCAATATGATTACAATTATTATTTTTTTATTTTTATTTTTTTAACCTTTGACCACTTGCCATAGTAAGGCTTACCATTTACAATCTTATAAGCTCTTGCCTTTACATATAATGTCTTCTTGCCCTTAATCTTCTTACTTTTAATTACAAATTTTGCTTTTTTTACTTTCTTTGTTATGGTATTTTTCTTCTTAAATTTCTTAGTTGTTGACACTTTTACCTGATATTGGGCACCGCTAATTTTTTTAAGAGAAATTTTTGCCTTCTTTGCCGCAAGTTTCTTTGTGACTTTCTTCACTTTGGTCTTTCCAACAGAAACTGTTTCTGTTGCAGTTTTTGTTGTTTCGGGTGCTACAGTTGTCTGCTTTATTCCAGATGCCGTTGTCTGTTCTGTTCCATCTGGTGTGGTTGTTTCATTTCCACCTGGTACAGTTGTTCCAATTGACGGCGTTTCCTTATCCGGCGTAGTTTCTCCGGTTGATGGTGTTTCATCGCCCGGTGTCGTTCCTGCAGTTCCATAAATGCCTATTTTATAAAGCTTATAATCAGTACTTGTTCCATTATTATTTTTTGTCATATATATTCTTATATACTGTGTTTTATAAGTATCATTCAGCACAATTGTGTCTACTCTGAAGTTACCTTGTTTTTCAACGGCAAGTGCTGCAACTGTTGTATAACTGTTTTCCTCTCCTGTGTCTGATACCTGAACTTCATACTCTACCGCCTGCGTAGCTTCCCATACAAGCTTTACTGTTTTAACACCTAATTTCTGACCCAAATCAACTGCTACCCACTGTGGTGTATCCTGAGCAGTATTACTCTGCCATCTGTCTGTACTGTTATAATCAACAATTATCTGAGCTTTATGGGCATCATCTGATTGTGATGATGCGGTTGCAGTTACATCCACTCTTCTTGCATAGTTTTCCACACCATTTTCTGTACTTAGGTAATCATTCATAATGTTTGTCATGTTTGACTCATGTGCATCAATAAAACTATAGGTGCATCCTGATGTGTTCCCGCTAACTGGCGGTGTTTCTCCTCCCGGCGTGGTTTCTCCGGTTGACGGTGTTTCTCCTCCCGGCGTGGTTCCTGCAGTTCCGTAAAGACCTATTTTATAAAGCTTATAATCGGTACTTGTTCCATTATTATTTTTTGTCATGTATATTCTTATATACTGTGTTTTATAAGTATTATTCAGCACAATTGTATCTACTCTGAAGTTACTTTGCTTCTCAACGGTAAGCGCTGCAACTGTTGTATAACTGTTTTCTGCTCCCGTATCTGATACCTGAATTTCAAACTCTACTGCCTGTGTAGCTTCCCATACAAGTTTTACCGTTTTTATCTCAAATTTCTGACCCAAATCAACTGCTGCCCACTGTGGTGTATCCTGAGCAGTATTACTCTGCCATCTATCAGTGCTATTATAATTAACAATTGTCTGAGCAGGATGGGCATCATCTGATTGTGATGATGCAGTTGCAGAAATACCTGTTCTCCTTGCATAATTTTCTACACCATTTTCTGTACCTAAATAATCATTCATAATGTTTGTCATGTTTGACTCATGTGCATCAACAAAACTATAGGTACATCCTGTGTTACTACCTGATGTATTTCCACCGGATGTTGGTGTTTCACCACTTGGGTTTGTTGAACTTTCTGATGTTTCCGGCTCTGTTGGGAGTGTTCCCTTCGTTCTTATTGTTGCGCTTGTCACGTTCAGATATGAATTTACAGCTGCGTATTCAAAATTAAATTTTACCATTACCATTCCGTTTGCATCCGCAGTTTCTGTTCCCGATATCGGATGCACTGTCGTAGCACCGTTTTCCTGAACCTCCGTCCATGAAATGCTGTAGTCATATTCTGCTCCAGGAGTTAATCCCACGAATATTCGTGCTGCCTGCAGTGCCCATACATCCCAGTTGTCTCTTGACATTACAAACAAGGAAAGTGTTTCGTCTGCATCACTTCCGCCTTTTGTTGCCACCGTACTTCCACTCCAGCTTCCTGCATATATTGACCACTTGGCATAATGCTCCACAGTTCCGTCCTGAGCTGTCAGGGTTTTCAATTCTGTTCCCAATGGCACCCAATCCTGTGGCTGTAATGTGTAACCACTTGGTACTGTAGCTGCACCTGTTGTTACAGCTTTATATCCTGCCATGTTTGCAATTACTATTGTAACTGCACATATATAAGCCAAAAGCCTTTTCATTACTTTATTGGATTTCATATAACATTTCTCCTTTTCTCTATTTTTTTATTTTTACCTTTTTTCTCTTAGACCATTTACCATAATATTTCGTGCCATTTACAATCTTATAGGCTCTCGCTCTTATGAACAATTTCTTCCTGTTTTTAATTTTCTTTTTCTTAAGATTGAATTTGACTTTCTTTACTTTCTTCTTTACTAAAGCCTTCTTAGCTTTCTTTGACTTGTAAATTTTTATCTGATAACCGGTTGCCCCTTTTACTTTTTTAAGAGAAATTTTTATCTTCTTCGATGATTTTTTCTTTGAAGCCTTCTTAACTTTTGTCTTACCGATCTTTACGGTTTCCTGCGCTGTAACGATAGGTTTTGTAACCTTAGGAGTCGTTGTTTCTGAAACCGATGACCCTTTCGTTGTTGGCACTGTTACATCTCCTCCATTTGGTGTTGTAACAACCGGTGTGCTTGACCCTGGCGTACTCGATTCCGGTGTGCTTGATTCCGGTGTGCTTGATTCCGGCGTGCTTGATTCCGGCGTGCTTGATTCCGGCGTGCTTGATTCCGGTGTACTTGATTCCGGTGTGCTTGATTCCGGTGTACTTGATTCCGGTGTGCTTGATTCCGGTGTGCTTGGTGTCTGTTCTGTGACAGTGTGTGTAATAGTCGCCATTTCTCCTTCATTGCCATTTTTATCAACTGCAGCAACACCGATTGTATATTCACCTTCCTCTGTAAACAATTGTGCATCCGCATTAAAATCTATTGTTACTGTATTTCCAACCTTTACTCCATTAACATAGAAGTTATAGTACACTGCTCCAGTAACATCCTGCCACAGGAAATAATATGGGTAACTGTCGTTTCCTGCCCATCCTAATCCCTTCGGCGCCGGAAGCTTGGCAACTACATTGTCTCCATAAACGCCTATTTCAAAAATTGCATATCCCCATGCACAAGTTTCTGTTGCATTTATCTTTACGTATCTGGCATTTACCGCTTCATCAAGTGTGATTGTATCAAGTCTCTTTTTTTCTACATTTGGAGCATCTTTTATTTCTGCTACAGTTGTATACTCTTTTCCGTCAATTGATACTTCTATTGTGTAATTCTTCGCCTGAGCATTTTCCCAAATAAGAGCAAACTTATTCATACTACATTCAACGCCCAAATCCACAATTAAGTATTCCTGACCCTGCGTCTTTGCCTGCCATCTGGTATCTTTATTATTGTCAATAGACTTTTCAGCCTCTTGGTTCACCTGTTCAGATGATGCTGTTGCCGTTACATTATCACCTCTTACATAATTATTTTCATCCGGAAGCAGTCTTGTATCCTGAAATGCCTCATATGTATAAGTAAAACCATCTACCAATGGTGTTGTCACTTCTGGTGTTGTCTGCTGCGGCGTTGTTATTTCCGGTGTTGTCTGCTGCGGTGTTGTCACTTCCGGTGTCGTCTGCTGCGGTGTTGTCACTTCCGGTGTTGTCTGCTGGGGTGTTGTTGCCTCTGGTGTTGTCGGCTGCTCCGGTGTTGTTGGTTCTACCGGAGGCACCTCACCATTTTGAATTTTGTCGGCAAAGTCACTTTCCGTCATTTCCCACACAGGTTTTTCATTATCTTTTGATGCTTCATCTTTAACAATATCTTTTTCTGCTAATGTATCATTTGTTGGAGGTGTCCCCGTCTCTGTTTGCTGTGTTGAATTATTTTCGCCAGTTGTATAAACATCTCCCATTGAAACTGATGTGCCGTTTTCATAATAATACAACTTTTGAACTGCAAATCCTCCATTGGAGCTTTGTCCTGTTTTAATACCTGGTCCGGTAAGATTTATTATGTTATTAATTCCCACAAGAGGTCCGTTTGCATCTGCAATTTCTACAATGCATGCATTTTCAATTCGTACTCCCGGGGTATCTGGAACTTCAATGGCATTGTCGCAGAATATGCTGGCTCCGTTTGTATAAATAAATACATCATAAACGCCAAGACCTACAGCATAATGCTTTGTAACATTATTTGCCACCTTATAGGACGCATATCCTTTAACTGTTCCGTTATGACTCATCCAGTCTGCCTGATTCTGTGGGTCATAA